>NZ_JBSRLA010000007.1:0-76973 GCF_055149105.1 Desulfosalsimonas sp.
TTTCTCTGTGATGCAAAAAAACGACAAGCAAAACATTGCGAAAGGAAGAAGCCGGCCTCCCCATCATTGGGGGCTCTTATTGGTCACCGTGAATTGCTGGTCATTGTCATCTCTTTCTTTTGTTTTTTTGAAAAAAGCTTTTTGCATTGCCCGATGTTTTTATAAGAGGAAGTCCTCCGGCGTCGCCCGAATCCGAATGATTGATGCTTTGGAGGATAATGGGCCTTGATGGCAGCATTTTGACGGGGAAATGCAATTTTGCAAAAGATTTGGTGACAATTCAATGACATCTGGAAAAGGGGTTATGGCGGGCGGCCGAAATCAACCGGAATGGCCGGTCGGACTCTCCGGCGGTGGTTTCAAAATGCCTGCCCCTGAACGCAGCCCCGATATCCACGTAAATCTTTCCGGACAACCTCCTTAAAACAAGGGCATCGCGGGCAACGCTTTGGACGCAGCCGTGGATCATTGCGCCCGAGACGAAAAATTTGCTTGAATCATACAACAACATGGATTATTCAACCGGATTGAATAATTGTTGTGAGCCTACAGACTCTTGTTTTCGGGCGGTCGAGTGCCACCAGCACTTGCCGTTTTTTTTGCATAAAAAAGCCCCCAAAACTGCTCAATTATTCTGATCATCCAGTATAGTTCGCCAATTTATTTCGGAAATTTGGCAGCTGTTTTGGCAGTCACAGTTAAAACAAGCGTTTCAGGACATACCCCATCAAATCCCGGGACCCCTCGGTATTGGGCGAATGGCGGGATTTTAGAGCAGCCGGATTTTGGATTGATTGCATACAAACATTTGAGCAACAGGTAACCTCCGTGATTTTCACATATACGTTTTACGCAGCATGTCTTATTTGTCTATTTGGTATTTTTTGCAAGGTGCGCCCCTGGTTTTCATACCGAATCGGTCCGCAAAAGCCCAGTTTTTCTGTATGGAACCGCCTCGGATATGCCTTGCGGGCCGTGGTGCGGACCGTTTTCAGCTACCGGATTTTCAGGCTCGTTTTCAGCCTGATATATGATGTCATCCTGCAGGCACACATTCTGCGAAAAGACCCGCTCAGGTGGGTTATGCATTTTTTTATTTTTGCCGGGTTCATGGCGCTGCTGCTGCTGCACGCCCTGGAGGATCAGGTTTCCCGCGAGCTGTTTTCCGCCTATCATTCCACGGTCAATCCGTTTATGTTTCTGCGCAACCTTTTTGGACTGCTCGTGCTCATCGGCCTGGGCATTGCCATATACCGCAGGCGGGCCAGCCGCACCTTAAAGCGGATCACCACCCGGGCCGACCGGATTGCCATTGCCCTGCTGCTGGTGATCATGGTCTCGGGATTTCTGCTGGAGGCCGCAAAAATCATTTCACCCTCGGTATTCGGGACCATGCTCCGGAATTATTCGGGTTACTCCATGGAAGCCGAGGGCAGTGATCCGATCAAGTCTTACTGGCAGGCGTATTACGGCGTGGCCTTTCCGGGGGAAGCCCTGCCCGAAACCCCGAAAATAATGGAACAAGGCAAGGACATGCATGTCAACTACTGCGCCTATTGTCATGCCCGGCCGCAATGGGCGTTTGTCTCCTATCCCGCCTCCAGGGTGATGTATCCGGCGGCCGGATTTCTCGACAGCGTTCGGATGGACGTGATTCTGTGGCATGTGCATTTTCTGGCCTGTTTTATCGGGCTGGCCCTGTTGCCGTTTACCAAGTTTTTTCATGTGATCACCACCCCCCTGAGCCTGCTGGTCAACTCCTCGGGCCCGCCGGCCCGGGAAGAAGCCGCGGATCGCCTCAACCGCCGGGCCATGGAGTTGGATGCATGCACCAACTGTGGCACCTGTAGCGTTCATTGCTCTGTGGCGCCGATTTTTGCCAGAATTGAAAACCGATATATTTTCCCATCCGAACGTTTGTCGGTCTTAAAAAAACTCGCCGCCGGAAACCCCATGACGCCTGGACAACTTGAGCAGATTGTCGAAGGCGGGCAGCTATGCACGAAGTGCTATCGCTGCACCCGGCTTTGCCCCGCAGGCATAGATCTGCAGGACATATGGCTGGCCGCTGAAGCCCAGTTCGCACAACAGGGATACAGCCCGGCGGCCAGATGGATCCCGGATTCCTTTGTCCGGGATTTGCCATCTGCACAGCAGAAACTCTCAAGTGATACGGATCTCCTGAACAGCCTGGCAGCGGTTGCGGTTCACCAGGAAGACTTTTCCGGATGTTTTAAATGCAAGACCTGTACAAATGCGTGTCCTGTGGTGGATGCCGCAGATGACCCCTTGGGTGAGCTGGATCTGCTGCCGCACCAGATGATGCATGCCCTGAGCCTGGGGATGGGGGATGCAGTGCTGAGCTCACGCATGATCTGGTCTTGTGCCACATGCTACCTGTGCCAGGAGCATTGTCCGCAGGGTGTCAGAATTACCGATATCTTTTACGGCCTGAAAAATCTTGCCTACAGGCAGGCAAACAGGTATTCGCCCAATTAAAAGGAATGAATCAAATATGACACTGGCGTTTTTTCCGGGCTGCAAGATCCCGTATTTTTGTTCCCATTACGGGACCTCCACAAAGGCGGTTTTAAAGTCGCTGGGGGTCGATTTTGTGGAACCGGAGTTTAACTGCTGCGGTTATTCCGTGCGCAATTTCGACCTGAAGGCCTTTCTTCTCCAGTCGGCGCGCAATTTTGCCATTGCCGAGCAAGGCGGTATGGATATTGTCACTCCGTGTAAATGCTGCTTCGGCACCATGTCCCACGCCCGGCACATACTCGATGAGAATCACGGGCTGCGCGCTGAGATCAATCAGATGCTCGCACCCGAGCAACGAAAATACACGGGGGCCTCCCGGGTCCGGCATTTGCTCTCCGTGCTTGCCGAGGACGTGGGCGCTGCGCAAATCAGCGCGCATGTCCGCAAGCCGTACCACGGAATGAAAGTCGCAGCACATTACGGCTGCCATGCACTGCGCCCCAGTTCAGTGGTGCAATTTGACAATCCCTTTTCGCCCACCATATTTGAAAGCCTGATCCGGGTGACCGGTGCCGAATGCGTGGACTGGGAAAAGCGTCTGGAATGCTGCGGCCAGCCTCTGGCCGAAAGCAGCCCCGAGCTTTCGCGCAGGCTGGCAGAGCGCAAAATTTCCAGCGCTGTGGATTCCGGTGCGGATCTCATATGTTCGGCATGTACTTACTGCCAGAACAAGTTTGCAGCGGTGCCCGAAACCGCGATCCCCAATATTTTGTATCCGCAGCTGCTGGGACTGAGCATGGGACTTTCCGGCCGCAGGCTCGGATTGGAGCCCACGAGTGTTACACGGGAAAAACTGGAGCGGTTTATTGCAGCATAAGCATTTTTTCAAAATGAGCAAAAGTGCGTCTGTGATTGATGCCAAACAAGGGGCAGGCCGGCACATGGGCAATGGCAAGGCGCCGGGGCGCCGCCCGAATCCGAATCATTGATGCTTTGGGGGATAAAGGGCGTTGACGGCAGCACCATGACGGGGGAGCTGGCATTTTTAAAAAGATTTGGTGACGATTCAATGAAACCGGAAAATTGTGAAAAACCGGCAATCGGCTGAAAAAACCATTTGACGTGCAGCGGGTCTTTGTTCATACAGAAAATATGAAAAAGCCAAACCAGTCGTGAGATTGGGACGGAATGTCACGGGTGCTTTGGATACCGGCTGCTTGTCCGCACCGGTTCAAAGACGGCCGGACTGCCATTGTATCAAAGGCAGTCCGGTTTTTTTATTTTAAAGGAGCATGTGATGGGAAAACGGATTTCATTGATTCTTTTTTGCCTTTTTGGCCTTTTTTGTGGTTTGACTTCCAGTGCCGGGGCCGGGGCGTCTTCGGATATCCCGTCCTTGTTTCATGCCGCGCGCATTGACAGGGATATGACGTTTTGCGGCGAAAAAGCGGAGCTGGACCGAAATGACACAAGGCAGCGCATGGAAAAGCAAATGCTTTTGACCCTGTGGAACCGGCCCCAGGTGGTGCTGTGGATCAAGCGGGCAAACCGGTATTTCCCTGTCATAGAGCAGAAATTGAAGGAAAATGAAATGCCCGAAGACTTAAAATACATTGCACTGGTTGAAAGTGGCCTGCGGCCTCATGCGGGATCAGCCCGGGGGGCTGTGGGGTTCTGGCAGTTTACCCGGTCAACGGGTGAGAAATACGGTTTGCAGATTGATTCGCAAAAAGATGAACGCAGAAATATTCTTCAGTCCACGGATGCGGCCATATCCTATTTAAAGACGCTCTACAGGGTTTTCGGGTCCTGGACCCTGGCTGCGGCCGCCTATAACATGGGCGAGCATGGACTGCAGGCGGAAATCATGGTTCAGGAGAACAGTGATTTTTATGATTTGTATCTCTCGCTGGAAACCCAGCAGTATGTGTTCCGGATTCTTGCGGCCAAACGGATCATGACCGAGCCCGAGCAGTACGGGTTTGACTTTTTGCCAGGGGATCTTTATCCGCCCCTGGCATACAAAGAAGTTTCGGTCATGTGTTTTGACCTGACCCCGGTTGCCATTGTTGCAAAAGCCGCTGATACGAGTTTTAAAGTGATCAAGGACCTCAATCCCCAGCTAAGAGGTCACTATCTGGCCGCCGGTCAACACTTGATCCATGTTCCCGAAGGCTCGGCCAAGGGCTTTGACAAACGGTTTCAATCATTGATGAAAACTTGGGACAAAGATCAAGAAAACCGGGTTTATGTCGTCAAACAGGGCGATAACCTCTCTGCCATTGCCGAGCGGTTCAATGTCCCCCTGCCGGCTTTGATCATATGGAACGACCTGGATCACAGGCAAAATATCCACCCGGGCGACCGCCTGGTGATCCGTTCCCGGCAGGGCGATTTTTAAGCGCAAAACAGCGCCTATTTTTTCGGCCGCTTTTTTTTGTCCCCGAGCACTTCGTTGGCAATGACGATTTTCTGGATCTGAGAGGTGCCTTCATAGATGGTCAGCACCCGGGCGTCCCGGTAAAAGCGTTCCACGGGAAATTCCCTGGTGTAGCCGTAGCCGCCGTGAATCTGCAGGGCCTGGCCCGTGACCCGGTTGGCCATTTCCGAGGCATGCAGCTTGGCCATGGAGGCCTCTTTGCTGCATTTTTCCTTTCTGTCCTTTTTGGCCGCTGCATTGAGCACCAGCAGCCGGGCGGCTTCAACATCTGTGGCCATGTCGGCAACCATCCAGCGCAAGCCCTGGTTGTCGGCAATGGGACGGCCGAACTGCACCCGCTGCTTGCTGTAGTTCACCGCCTCATCCAGGGCGGCCTGGCCCAGTCCCAGGGACAGGGCGGCAATGCCGATGCGGCCGTCATCCAGCCCGGACATGGCAACGATAAAGCCTTCGCCTTCTTTGCCCAGCATGCGGTCGGCAGGCACCCGGCAGTCCGAGAAAAGCAGGTCCGTGGTGTCCGAGGCGCACTGACCCATTTTGTCCTCAAGGCGGCCGGTGGAAAATCCCTGCAGATCCCGGGTGATCAGAAACGCTGAAATCCCCTTGTGCCCGGCATCCGGATCGGTTTTGGCCAGCACGATAAACAGCTCCGAGGTGGCTCCGCCGGTGATCCATCGCTTGGTGCCGTTTAACACGTAAAAATCCCCGTCTTTTTCCGCTGTGGTGGTCATCGAGGCCGGATCCGAGCCGGCTTCCGGCTCGGACAGGGCAAAGGAGGCGATAAATTCGCCCCTGGCCATGGGCACCAGGTATTGCTGCTTCTGTTCTTCTGAGCCGAACCGCAGCAGGCTGCCGCAGCAGATGGAGTTGTGCACGGACATGATCACGGCCGTGGATGCGCACGCATAGGCCACCTCGCTCATGGCCAGGGCGTAGGATACCGTGTCCATGTCCTCGCCGCCGTATTCTTCGGGCACCAGCATTCCGAGCAGACCGAGCTCTCCCATCTTCTTTAAGCTTTCTGCCGGATACTCGTGCTTTTGATCCCTTTCCGCGGCCTGGGGGCCCAGATCCTTTCTGGCAAATTCCCTGGCCATTTTCTGAATCATCAATTGTTCCCGGGTCAGTTCCATGGGCAATTTGTCTCCTGTGTTTTTCGAAAACGGTTCAGCCGGCGTTGCCGCCGGAAATCGTCTTTAGTTCTTGTTATCGTTAACTGGAAGTTTTGGATAAAACAGCTTATGATTTTTCTAAAATTGATAATATTGTTTTAAACAAAAAACAAGTATAAATTTATAAATATCAATTCATTTAAATGAATATTGTTCATATATCAAAAAACGTCGATGTCTTTATTCTATCGTCGGTTCCGTGGGTTTTACTCGGGAACCATTTCGATGTTCATGGTCTTGGGGGAAATTTCCATGATATTGATGGCAAATCCGTCAAAGGACTGCATCAGCAGGTGATTGCCCAGCTGTTGGGCGGATTCCGAGTATTTCATTTCCAGCACGGCGTTTTCCGATGTCATTTCCGTGGTCTGCAAGTCCGAGATACCGGGGTGCTGCCGGATTGCCCGGCGCAGCCGTTCCAGATAAGGCAGAACCCGTCTTCCCTGGACGCGGATATGAAATTTTTCTCTGGTTTCGGCTGCGTTGCGCCAAAGGGAAGCCGTTTGTTCGGACAATTTGGAACCAGCTGTGTAGGCGGCGTCTGCAAGGGCGTTCCGGCCTCCCTGTTCCGGATCCTCGCTTACGGTCAAAGCCTTTTCAGATAGGGTGGTCATTTTTTCGCCGGATTTTGCGTCGATTACATGGAGCTGGAGGTCTGCCCTGAAAGTGCGGACATCTTTGCCCATCCTGTTGCTCAGGGCCTTGGCTTCGGCCCGGCCTGTAACCACAAAGTCTGCGCCCATGCGTTCTGCCAGGAGGGCGGCCTGGTAGTCCGCCGGTTCGGCGCTGATGCCCGAGGCCAGTCTTTCGTCGTCGAGTGCGCCGTTGTCCGGGTCCGGGGAAATCACCGAAAATCCAGCCCGGGAAAGGGCCTGTCGGATCACCGAACCGGCGGTCGTACTCTCAAAGCCTGCATATCCCTGCTTCCACCAGTAATTGAAACCAAGATCATCAATTCCTTTTTCCGCAACCATGACCAGCACCGCCGGCAGATCTTCGGGGGTAAGGTGAAATCCGGCATCGGCAAGGGCTTTTTCCATTTTTCGGGTGGAAACCGTGGCCTGCACAAGCACCTGATAGGTTTTGTCCGTGTGAAATTCTTCCAAGATTCGGTAATCCTGGATAAAGGCATCCTGGTGCTTGTCGATTACAGTGGCAATCAGCTCGAAATGATCGCTGATGTCGGGTGCGGATATCATTTTCAGGGCCGCAGCCCGGACTGTATTGAGAAGCGCCCCGGATACGGCCTGTTTTTTGGCTGCAGAGGGGTCGTTATGTATGCGGCTGTGGCCGAAACCGACAATGGTTTCACTGTCTGCGGAAGGGGCCGCAGCAACAGGGGAAGGAAAAAATAAAGCCAGCAGCAGCACACAGGCAGTTGTTTTCAGCAGATGCCGGCACCATGTTGGTGTATTGTGAAAAAATATCATGGCAATGCGTTTCCTTTTTTTGTTTCTTATCGGGTCAGAATGCGGCTTATGACTGTAAAAAACGGCACACAGTGCCCAAAACCAGGTTTATGATGTGCGTCTGAGCGCGTAATCCGCCAGCAGATCGAGAATGTCCCGGGTGGCCGAGGGGACGAAGCCCTGAAGCTCAGACTTTGCCTTTAACACGTGATCAAGGGCTTTTTGCTGAGCATACGCGACTCCCTGGTACTTTTCAAGCAGGCCCAATAGTTCGGCAAAATCGCTTTGGGTAAACTTAGAATTGCTGATAATGGTTTTTATTCGCCTATGGTCCGCGCCCCGGGCCCGGGACAGGGCGTAGATCACCGGCAGGGTGAGTTTTCCTTCCCTCAGATCCGCGCCCACGTTTTTGCCCAGTTCCTCGGCATCGGCCGTGTAGTCCAGGATGTCGTCTGCAATCTGGAAAACCAGGCCCAGGTGTTTGCCGTATGCCGTCAGGGCGCTTTCCTGTTTTTGGGTGGCTTGTGCCAGAATCGCGCCGCTTTTGCATGCGCTTTCAATGAGCACCCCGGTCTTGCGCCGGATGATATCCATGTATTCGGCTTCCGTGAGATCTGTCTGCCCCTTTTTGATGAGCTGGTAAATCTCCCCTTCAGACATCTGCTCGGTCAGTGAGGCCACCACCCGGATGATTCCGGGGTTTTCGGTTTCAGCGGCAATGCATATGGCCCGGGCCAGCAGAAAATCGCCCACCAGCACGGTGACCGGCGCGCCGTAAACATGATGGGCGGCCTGTTTTCCCCGGCGCATGTTTGCACCGTCGATCACATCATCGTGCAGGAGCGTGGCTGTGTGCAGAAATTCAAATGTGGTGGCAAATTTGGTGACAAACGGGCTTTCATGACCGCAGACCCTGGCGCTTAGCACAACAAGGAGCGGCCGCAGGCGTTTTCCGCCGGAAAAGATCAAATGTCCGGCCGTCTGTTTGACCAGGTCCAGGTGGGGGTCAAGGTTTTCCACCAGGGCCATCTCGATTGCGGCCAGGTCCGGATTTAGTCTCTCAAGCAGCTGCTGTTTGATCCCGGTCATACCGGAACTCCTGTCAGGTCGTATTCATCTGCATCCGTGATGCGGATTTTCATAGTTTTGCCCGGGGCGGCGGATTTGCCCGGGTTATCGATAAATGTAACACCGTCGACCTCCGGGGCTTGCAACCGGGTCCTGCCGTAAAGCCGGCCGTCTTCTGCACGGTCTTCAACCAGAACTTCCGTGCATTGGCCGATTTTTTCCCGGTTTTTGGCAAGGGAAATGTCTGCCTGGCGCATCATGACCACGTCATGGCGGTCCTGGGCAATCTGGGCGGGCACGTGTCCGTCCAGGCGATGGGAGGGCAGGTCTTCGGCGTCAGAGTAGACAAATGCGCCAAGGTGATCAAACCGCAACTGTTCCATGAATTCGAGCAGTTCGGCAAAATCATCATCTGTTTCTCCCGGAAAGCCCACCAGAACCGTGGTGCGCAATGCAGCATCCGGCATGGCCGAGCGGATGCGGTCAAAGATCGCAGCCAGTGCCTTGCTGTCATGGCCGCGGCCCATGCGTTTTAATACCCGGCTGCTGGCATGCTGGACCGGAATGTCGAGATACCGGCATATGTTTGGGTATGCCGCCATGGTATCCAGGAGCCGGTCATGGATCTGGTCGGGATGGCCGTATAAAAACCGGACCCAGCAGTCGGGCACGGCTTGTGCCACCTGTGCCAGCAAATCGGAAAACCGGCCCTGCGGGTTCTGATCCATGCCCCATGATGTGGTGTCCTGGCCCACCAGCACGATTTCGGCAGCGCCCTGGCCGGCAAGGCGCCGGGCCTCGCCGGCAATGTCTGCGGCCGGCCGGCTGCGCAGGGGCCCGCGAAGCGCCGGAATGATGCAATAGGTGCAGTGCCTGCCGCAGCCTTCCATGATCTTGACATAGGCAACCGGTCCCGGGGCCCGGTTCCTTGGCGCATCCGGGCCGGCCAGGGCGGTGTGTTCGGGCGGTGGGATGACGCATTTGCCTGCAGCTTCTGAGTCTATGACCGCATCTGTGATCCGGTCATAGGCACCGGTTCCCAGAAACAAATCCACTTCCGGCAGGGCTTCTGCGGTCTGCTGTCCGTAGCGCTGGGGCAGGCAGCCGGCCACGATGAGTTTTTTGCACACGCCGTGGTGCTTGTATTCGGCCAGCTCAAGGATCTGTTCGACGGCCTCGTCTGCGGCAGACTCGATAAAGGCGCAGGTATTGACGATGATGACTTCGGCGTCTTCTGCCAGCCCGGCCATCTCGTGGCCTGCTGCCGACAGCCGGCCGCTGATGACCTCGCTGTCCACCTGGTTTCTTGCGCAGCCCAGGGTTGAAAGATATATGCGCATAGGACAGCCGCGGCCTTATTCTCCGGTAAATACCGGTTTGCGTTTTTCGGAAAAAGCGGCAATGGCTTCCATCAGGTCTTTTGAGGGAATGATGTTGGCGCTCACCGAGGCCACGTATTTCAAACCATCCTCCACGGATTTCTCCGCCCCGTGGTTAAGGACGTCCTTTGAAGCCTGCACGGCCAGGGGCGGGTTTTGGGCAATCTGTGCAGCCAGTTTTTCCGCGCCTTCCATGACGGCTGCAGCATCCGGAAATATTTCGTTTACCAGCAGCATTTGCGCGGCCTTTTGCGCGTCAATGGTTTTTGCCGTATAGGCCAGCTCCCGGGCAAAGCCCTGGCCGACGATCCTCGGGATTCTCTGGAGCACGCCCACGTCGGCCACAAATCCCACTGCGGCTTCTTTTAGGCAGAACACGGCATCAGCCGAGCAGATCCGGATGTCACAGGCGGTTGCCATGTCCAATCCCGCACCGATGCAATGGCCGTGAATGGCCGCGATAACAGGCTTTCGACACCGCTCGATGCAGCTGATGGCGTCCTGCATGGCGGAAATCTTTTTCAAAAGAGACCACTTGACCCCGCCTTTCTGGTCCGCCTCCATTAGTTCGGGCATCTCGCCGGCCATGCCCATCAGGTCGATGCCCGCGGAAAAGCACGGACCCCTGCCGGCAATCACAGCCACCCGGATGTCAGGGTCCTTGTCAATGTCTTCAAAAATGGGGATGCTTTCTTTCCAGGCCGGCGGGTTCATGGCGTTTTTCTTGTCCGGCCGGTTCAAATAGACCCATGCCACCGGCGGTGTTTTGATCACTTCGTAGAATTCATACTGGCTCATCTGGCCTCCCGGAAATATTTGTTCTTATTTTTGATGGTGCCGTAAAAAGTCCAATATCTGCGTTACGCGCAATTTCTCAGAATTTCACGTACAGATAAGTACGCTGCATTCTTCGAAATTGCGCAAGCCTTGATCTTGAACTTTTTACGGCACCATCTGAAATCAGACTTTTTACGGTGCCATCATTTTTTGTTCTGTGCATGTTTTTCAGCGCTTCTGGTCATGCAGTCTTTGCAGTCGGGCCTGCTGTCGTCATCTTTTCCCTGCCGGTGTCTGGCAAAGCCCTGAATCCAGCTCGCATCGGTTCTGGGGCAGGCTTCCATGTAGTCGATAAAGGCCACCATCCTGTCCACGGCCGCCCGGTCCATGGCATGTTCCATGCGGCAGGCATTGTCTTCGGCAATCTGCGGGTCGAGCTGGAGCACATGGGTGAGAAAGTTTTTGATCACCCGGTGCCGTCGGTTGATTTCTCCGGCAACAGCCGTGCCTTTGCGGGTCAGGGTAATAAAGCTGTAGGGCTCGTAATTGATCAGACCCTTTTCAGCCAGGCTTTTTAACGCACCTGTCACCGAACCGCGCAATACCCCCCGCATTTCGGCAATATCTTTTACCCGGGCCACCTTCTGGGTCTTTTCCAGCTCCAGGATGGTTTCCAGGTAATCCTCCAGATTTTCAGATAAATCGACTCCTGTCATGGCCCCTCCTTGGTGAGTGAATCGTTTCTATCTATAACCGATTTTTTTGCTGCAGGCAAACAAAAGGAAAAATTTTTAAATAATGTATTGACAGTGAATAAAGTTTGGTATACCAAACAAAGCAAATCAATTTGACAATTTCTTTTCAAGGAGGCATTCAATGCAGCTTATCAATATGCGGGAGATGAAAGAACGGCAATCCGGTAAAATCAAAGCCATAAAGGCCCGGGGGGAGCTGGGCCGCAGAATCCGGGACATGGGGCTGGTTCCGGGAACCGACTTTTCGGTCAAGGGCCGCGCGCCCTTAAAAGACCCGGTAGCCCTGCGCATCGCCGGTTTTACCCTGACCCTGAGAAACAGTGAAGCCGACTTTATCGAAGTGGAGGTGGAATAACTGGCCATGGTTCACACAATCGCACTGGCCGGAAATCCCAATTCCGGCAAAACCACATTGTTTAACGCATTGACCGGGGCCCGCCAGCAGGTGGGCAATTACCCCGGGGTAACGGTTGAAAAAAAGACCGGTGTTTACAAAATCGATGGCCGGGAATTTTCCCTGGTGGATCTTCCGGGAACCTATTCCATGACCGCCTATTCCCTTGAGGAAGTCATTGCCCGGGATTTTATCGCCACCCAAAAACCGGCTGTGGTGGTCGATATTGTGGATGCCGCCAATCTGGAGAGAAATCTTTATCTCACCCTGCAGATTATTGAAATGGGCGTGCCGGTCTGCATTGCCCTCAACATGATGGATGTGGCCAAAAGCCGCGGGGTCCGCATTGACGCCCCCAGGCTTTCGGCCCTGCTCGGCGTGCCCGTGGTGCCCACGGTAGCCAGAAACGGCACCGGCAAAAAGGAGCTCATGACCGCTGCCGCTAAACCGTACCGGCTGCCCACGGTGCGCGGCGTGCTCATCCACGCCTGGGAGCGGACCTGGCAGTACATCCGCAAGGCCGGTACGGTGATTCTGGCCATATCCATCCTGCTTTGGGCCCTGATGAGCTTTCCCAATCTTCCGGCTGATCAGGCTGACCACTTCGGGCCCGGACAGGAGGCGGCCCTTGCGGGGGCAGAGCTTCGGCATTCAGTGGCCGGGCGCATCGGCACATCCCTTGAACCGGTCACCGAGTTGGCCGGTTTTGACTGGCGCACCAACATCGCCCTGGTGGGCGGGTTTGCGGCCAAGGAAGTGATTGTCTCCACCCTGGGAACGGCCTATTCCATGGGTGAAACCGATGCGGAAGCGGCTTCCGGCCTTTCCCAGCGGCTTGCGCAATCCCCCCAATGGAAGCCTTTGACGGCTTTTGCCCTGATTGTTTTTGTGATGTTTTACTCGCCCTGCTTTGTGGCCGTGGTCTGCATTGCCCGGGAAGCGGGTTCATGGAAATGGGCGGTGTTTTCAATGGCCTTTAACACGGTGCTGGCCTTTGTGCTGGCTGTATCGGTCTATCAGGCCGGAAGCCTGCTGGGACTGGGGTAGGATATCAAAAAAGGAGTTTGAAATGATTCAAGAAATCATCGTATTTGCCATTGTTGCCGCAGCCCTGGGATTTACGGGCCGCAGCATGTACAAAAAATTCAAGACAAAAGGCCAGAGCGGATGCGGCTGCACGGGATGTGACCAGGATTGCGGCTGCAGCGGCAAGTGCTGAAATGCCCCTGTGCACCGGACCCGGGCAATAAAGTCGGTTTATTGGATAAAGGTTTGGGTGAAAAAATCAAAATTCAGATCCCGGTACTGGCGGATGTTTGCGACGATCCGGCTGCCCTGGGTATCATCCGGGGTGTCGCTGACAAATTTGAACAAAAAGCACGGGATTTCAAATTTGTTCGCGGTCTGGACCACGGCGGCGCCTTCCATGTCCGAAAGCTCGGCAATGGCTGCAGTCTGCCGCCGCTGGTCCGGATCAATGACCGCCTCTTCCCGGGTGGCCAGGCGCAGGGTTGAAAACCCCTCCATAACAGAGGGCTTGTGGCAGAAGGGCGCGTTGGTTTGAAAATGCCTGCGGTCGGTTTCCAGCACCGCGCTGATATGATGAATCCCGCCCGGAGGCAGGCCCTGTTGGTTTGCCCCGGCAGCGCCCGTGTTGACAATAAATTCAACAGATTCGCACGCACAGAGCCATGCGCACGCGGCCGCCGCGTTTGCCTTGCCCATGCCTGAGACCACAAGGATCACCCGGTTTCCGTAATAAACCGGAAACGGCTTTTTTTCAGAGTCCAGCCAGTTGATTTTTTCCACAAACGGCTTGGCCTCGATATAAGTGGCCATGATCAGGCCGATTCGATGATGTTTTGGCATCTGGCGGTTTGCTCCAGTTTTTCAATGGCCTGCCTGCCGGCTTTGCCGGGCGACAGGGTGTAGTCGTTGACATAGAGCCGGATGTGCTGCTCCATGACCCGGTCGTCTATCTCCTGGGCGTGCTGCCGGATAAAATCCCGACAGGATTCGGGGTGTTTGCGGGCATGGGAGATCGATGAACGGATCATTGCCGCCAGATGCTCCTTGCGGGCCAGAATTTCCGGGTCTTTGCGCACGGCGATGCATCCCAGGGGAATCGGCAGCCGGGTTTTTTCCTCCCACCACCGGCCCAGGTCGATGATTTGGGCACATCCGTACTGCGGGTACACGAATCGGCCCTCGTGGATGATCACGCCGGCATCCCATGTGCCGTCGCAAACGCCGGGAAGGATTTTTTCATATGTGGTGATCACCACATTGGCAGCCTCGCCGCACCAGAGCCGGAACAGCAGATGGGCGGTGGTATATTTGCCCGGAACCGCCACCCGCGCCCCGGAAAGATTGACCAAAGGATCTTTTGCCACCACCAGGGGGCCGCAGCCGTGGCCCATTGCTGCGCCTGCGTCAAGTATTTCATACTTGTGCTTCAGCAGCAAAAAGGCGAAAAAAGACAGCTTGGTTACGGCAAACTCTCCGCAAAAAGCCTTGTTGTTGAGGGTTTCCACATCCATCAGGTGCGGGGTGAAGCAAAACGGGGCCGTGTCCACCAGGCCTTTGATCATGGCATGGAATATAAAAGTGTCATTGGGACACGGGGAAAAGGCGATATCGATGTTTTGCATGTTTTTTCTCTTGTACGGTTTAAAACCGTTTGATGATCCGGTATTGCGAATCGCGCTGGACTGCTACCCTGCCGGCGTTTCTGATCAAATCGATGAACTGCTCCATGTGTGCGGTCCGCCTGACCCCGGTGGCTTTGACCACGGTTTCCTCCATGAGCACCCCGCCCATGTCGTCAGCGCCCATGGCCAGTGCGATCTGGGCGGGCTTTAGCCCTTCGGTGAGCCAGCCGGCCTGGATGTGTTCGACATTGTCCAGGTAAATGCGCGAGACTGCAACGGTTTTGAGGTAATCCATTCCGTCTGCGGCAGAAATGTCGGGCATTCGCGTTTGAGCCGGGGAAAAAGACCAGGGGATAAAGGCCTGGATGATGCCTGTCCGGTCCTGGACCCGGCGGACCGTGTCAAGATGCTCCATGCGTTCGGCAATGGTTTCTCCCATGCCGTAGGTCATGGTGGCAGACGATTTCATGCCGTGGGCGTGCAGGCCTTCCATGACATCGCACCATTGGGCCGCAGACAGTTTTTTGGGGCTGACTTGCCGCCTGATCCGGTCCACCAGCAGATCCGAGGCCCCTGGCACCGAATCCAGGCCCGCGTCTTTCAGGGCGCAGATGACCGCATCAAGGGGTTTTCCGCTCTGGTCGGCCATGTGAACGATTTCCGCCGGGGAAAAACAGTGGCGCCAGATGCCGGGAAACCGGGTTTTTACAGCGTTGACCATTTCCAGGTAATCATTTAACCCGTATTCCGGATCAAGGCCGCCCTGCAGCATCACCTGGGTGCCGCCGGCGTCTGCCAGCTCCTGGACCCGCCCGCAGATTTCGTCTGTGCTCAGGCGGTATGCGGCAATCCGGCCGGCCCGTGCGTGATAGGCGCAAAACGCGCATTGCGCCCGGCAGACGTTGGTGAAATTGATGATCCGGTCCAGGATAAAACCCACATGCTGCTCCGGGACAACTGCCCGGCGCCTGAAATCCGCGGCCCTGCCCAAAGCTGTCAGGTTCCAGTCAAACAGGGACGCGGCTTCGCTGTTGTTGATCCGCTGGCGGCCGTAGATTTTATCTTCCAGGGATGCGGACTGTGCGCGGCTTGTCATCTGTGCCTTCCTTGTCATGTCCCGGTCGGTATTCAGTGATTTCAAGGTTGCGGTCAAGAAAGCCCAGTGCGTTGATCGGCTCTATGAGCCCGTGGTCTGCGGCTGCATGAAAATAATAGCCCAGGGCCGCTTTTAACTCCGGGGTGAAATCAAACTGCAGCAGATCGTAATAGGCGCTTATATCATAATCAATGTCCGGGTATTTTTCAGCCGCGGCTTTGATGACCGCCTGTTTTTCATCAGCCATGAGGGCAAGGGAGTTGGAAAATGAATCAATCACCTTCAAAATTATGCGGCCCTGTTTTTCCACCGCTTTTTTCTGCACCGCAAAAACCGCAAATACCACCGGCCGGCCGGTTTTCTGGAGCCACAGATCACCGATGTCGTAGATGTAGGAAACCGGCCGGCCCAGGTTCACCATGGCGTCGTTTCCAATGATCAGGGCCGCTTCTGTATCGTCGAGTGCGGGCCTGGGCGGGGTGGTGCAGTATTGCGGCACAAGGCCGTAATGCTTTTCAAGCAGGATTTTGAGCAGAATTTCCGATGTTTTCGAAGCCCTTGAAATACCCACCCGTTTTCCGTGGAGCTGCTCGATGGGCACTTTGCTGGCAAGAATCACCGAGCCCACGTAACCCACGGAGCTGAGACAGAACCACGGCAGCAGCACGATCTGCTCCCTGAGGGGGGGATAGGCGGCCGCAGAAATCGGGCTCAGATCCAAAACCCCTTGTTTTACCAGCCGGTTTAGGTCCTCCGGGAGGCCGGGTTTGACGTGCACGCCCTTGAGGGGCTTTTGGGCAAGCATGTGGTGGTAAAAGGGATAGCAGTTGAGATAATCAATGCAGCCGATTGTCAGTTGCCTTCCGGTCATGTTCTTTCCCTGTAAAGCGCTGTTGTGCGTACCGGCCGGCCCCCTGCGTTTTCAATGATCTTTCGCAGCCGGGCCTCGGATCCGAAATCCGGGGTCCGGGCCCCGGCTGAGTGAACCACCTTTTCATCATAGTAGGTCCCGCCCAGCTCGTCCACCCCAAAGCTGAGCAGCACCTGTGCGGTTTTTTCCCCGAGATACATCCAAAGGGCCTTGATGTGGGCCACATTGTGGAGAAATATCCGGGCGGCCGCATAAATCCGGATATCGTCGTAGCCCGTGGATTGGGCCCTGGCCTGTTGGATGCCCGTGTTTGCGCCGTGGAAGGCAAGCGGGACAAAGGTTTTAAACCCGCCTGTTTTATCCTGCAGCTCTCTTATGGCGGCCAGATGATCCACCATGTCTGCGATGGTTTCCCGGTGGTTGTAGAGCATGGTGGCATTGGTTTTCAGCCCGTGTTCGTGGGCCGTTTCCATGATTCGGAGCCATTGCCGGCCTGAAATTTTTTTGGGCGCGATGATTTTGCGAACGTCCGGAGAAAAGATTTCCGCGCCGCCGCCGGGCAGGGCGTCAACCCCGGCTGCGGACAGGCGGCCGATCACATCTGAGACCGGCATTGCGCTCTGCCGGGCAAAATAGTCGTATTCCACGGCGGTAAAAGCCACGATCACCAGATCGTTTTTCACGCCCCGCACGCGGCGGATCATTTCCTCGAAGTAGTCAAGGCCCAGCTCCGGATTGAGTCCACCCACAATGTGGACCTCGTCCACGCCCCGGTCCACGGCCCGGCATACCCGGTTTTCGATTTCATCCAAGGACAGCACGAATGCGGTTTCATCACCCGGGTCGCACGAAAATGCGCACAATGGACAGCGCAGTTCGCAGATGTTGGTGTAGTTGAGATTCATGTTGACCCCGTAGAAAACGCGGTTTCCGTAAAGCCGCCGCCGCTGGAAATCGGCCACCGCGCCCAGCTCCAGGATGTCGTCTGTTGCCAGCATTTCTCCAAGGGCGCTGGTGTCCACGGGCTCGTTTCTGCACACCGTCTCTGCAATCCGCCGGATGCGGGGATTGGAAATGCCGGAGACAAGCCGCTCCGGATCCTGCATGCTCATTTGTCTTCCCTGTTTCATCAATCGGTTGCGGGTTTTTTGCCCGGGCTCTGCCGCAAGGCTTCCCAGGAGTCAAACAGCCGGTGGGGTTTTGCCAGCAGATTTAAAATTTTGCCAACGATAAAGTCAACAGCGTCGTCCATTGTCCGGCCTTTTGTATAAAATGCCGGTATGGGCGGCACGATTTGGGCCCCGGCATCCATTGCCCGGCCCATGTTTTCCACGTGAATGCGGTTTAGCGGGGTTTCGCGGGGCACCAGAATGCATTCGCGTCTTTCCTTCAATGCCACGTCCGCGGCCCGGGCCGTCAGGGTTCCTGCATGGCCGTGGGCCACGGCTGAAAGGGTTTTCATGGAACAGGGCATGATCACCACCGCTGAAAACCGGGTGGTGCCGCTGGCTTCGGGTGCGTCGGTTTCGGAATCGGCCGATTCCCGGAAAAGGGATAAATCCCTGACTTTTCCCCGCTGTGTTAAAATCCGGGAAAGGCTTTGACCGGCGCTGAAATCCCCGGTCATTTCATGGCCGATGACTTTCCACGCCCCCTGGGATACGATGCCGGTGACCGGAGTGTTGCCGCTGATCAGCTCTTCGATCAGGCGGATGCCGAGTATCGGACCGCTGGCGCCGGTGACTGCCACAATGATTCTCTGGTCTGTTTTGTTTTGCATCAGCCTCCTGCCCTTTTTAGAAGGATGCGCGCAGCACGTCAGCCGCGGCCCCCAGAAACAGAATCGGGGCCACCCACATGTTGAGCCAAAAAATTGTCTGCATTGCCGGCCCAACAGGTTTTTTTCGGGCAAGGATCTGCTGCCGGGCAAAAATCACGGCGATTGCGCACACGGCTGCGAGATATAAAAACCCCATGTGGGTCAGTATCCCGGTTAACACCATGGCTGCCAGGCAGGTTGCATAACAAGCGGCTGAAACCAGAAGCGCGTTTTTTTCCCCGAGCCTTGCAGGAATGGAATAAAGGCCGTAATCACGGTCAAATTCCTCATCCTGGACGGCGTATACAATGTCGAGTCCGGCAATCCAGGTCAGAATAACCGCCCCGGGCAGCAGGGCAAGGAGCTCGAATCTGCCGGTCACGGCCAGATATCCCCCCACCGGGGCCGCGGCCTCCACTGCACCCAGAAAAAAATGGGAACCGGCCCAGAACCGTTTGCAATAGGAATATGCAAACAGCATCATTGCGGCCGGAAACGACAGATAAAAGCAAAGCGGGTTGAGCATCCGGGCGGCAAAAACCAATACCAGCACACAGGCCCCGGCAAGGGCCCACACCGCAGCCGGATGTATGTCGCCCCGGGCCACCGGGCGGTTTTTCGTGCGCGGGTTTTGGGCGTCAATGCCCGCGTCAATCACCTGGTTAAAAGCCATGCCCGCAGTCCGTGCACCCGCCAGGGCGACGGTGACCCAGAGCCAGGTTAGAAAAGACGCGCCCCCGGCAAAAAGAATGCCCAGCCAGGCAAAGGGCAGGGCAAAAAGGGTCTGCCGGACCAGGATGAGTTCGGAAAACCGTCTAAAATCCATACTCTTTCCAGCGCTGTGTGACTTTTTCCATGGTGGCCGCATCCATGGTGATCTCCTCGGGCCAGTCCCGGCCCATGCCTTCCTGCCGGGTCTTTCGGGTGGCGTCAATGCCCATCTTGCCGCCGTAGTCCGGGTACGGGGCAGAATGGTCCAGGGCGTCAAGGGGCCCTTCGGACATGAGCACATCCCGCCTGGGATCCACGTTGTTTAGCAGCTTCCAGACAACGGTGGGCGAATCGCGCAGGTCCACGTCCTTGTCAAAGACCGCGATGAACTTGGTGGAGGCCATCTGGCCCAGCCCCCAGAGCGCGTTGATGGTTTTTTTGGCCTGGCCGGAATAGGTCTTGTCTATGGAAATCAGGGCGCAGTTGTGAAAGACCCCTTCCATGGGCAGTTCCATGTCCACAATTTCAGGCACCAGCATTTGCAGCATGGGCAGAAAGATCCGCTCCGTGGCCTTGGCCATGTAGCAGTCCTCCATGGGCGGTTTTCCCACCACCGTGGCCGGGTATACCGGGTTGTCCCGCCATGTGATGCAGGTGACACGGAACACCGGATAGACATCAGCCGGGGAATAAAAGCCCGTGTGATCGCCGAAAGGTCCCTCGATGCGGCTTTCCCCGGGATCCACGTATCCTTCCAGGACAAAGTCCGACTCCGCGGGAACCAAAAGATCAACGGTTTTGGCCTTTACCACTGAAACCGGCCGGGAGGCGGCAAACCCGGCAAACATCAGCTCGTCGATCTCCGGGGGCAGGGGGGCGGTGGCGGCATAGGTCACCGCCGGTGACCCGCCCAGGGCCACTGCCACGGGCATTTTTTCCTTGCGCTCCCTGTATTTTCTGAAATGCCGGGCCCCGTCCTTGTTGTACTGCCAGTGCATGCCGGTGGAGGTATTGTCGTATTTGTGCATCCGGTACATGCCCAGGTTCTGGATTCCGGTTTCCGGGTCCTTTGTTGCCACCAGGGGCAGGGTGATAAACGGACCGCCGTCTTCCGGCCAGCAGGTGAGCACCGGCAGGCTGTCGAGCAGGGGGCCCGAGGTGGCCATGTTTTGCTGGCAGGGCGCCCGCTTTGTCTTTTTTGGCAGAATGTCGGCCATTTCCTTTAAGGAAAAAAGCATCCGGATTTTTTCCTTAAAATCGCCCGGCGGCCGGAGATGGAGCTGTTTTTCAACCCGGGCGGCGATCTGTGCCGGGCTTTGATCCCCGAGGGCGAGTTCCATGCGCCGGTAGCTGCCAAAGGCGTTGATCAGCACGGGATAATCCGAGCCGCGCACGTTTTCAAACAACAGGGCAGGGCCGCCGGCCTTGCTCACCCGGTCCACGATTTCAGTGATCTCCAGGCGGGGATCAACCTCGGCCCTGACCCGGTGAAGCTGTTTTTCGTCATCCAAAACCCGGATGAATTGTTGCAGATTTTCAGGTGTCATTTGGATAATCTATTGTTTTCACATTTTTTATAATTTCATGGAGCATACGACCCTTCTTTTAGCAGGAATTAAAAGCGGTTGAAAACAGTTTTTCTGTCTCTTTTCACCAGGGCCGTGACACAGGTGTCAAAAGGGGCTCATCGTGTCATCAAAAAAGTTGGCGTTGTCGGCTCGGGCGCTTCTGTGTAGCGGCACATCTGTTTACAGGGTGTAAAAAAAAACTGTTTAACCCTTGAGCACAACAGGGTGGTTGAATCTGTTTGTTTCCCTTTTCCATGGGTCCTGGCTGTCCTTGTCTCGCGGCTTTCCTATGGCCCATTTTTTGCAATGTGAATTTTTTTTACATTCCTATTCACTGAAGAAAGGAGGATATGGTTCATGAATTTTCCAAAGCTTTCACCTGAAGAAGCTGTTGCGGACATTTGCCATGGAGATACAATTTCGTTCAGCGGTTTTTCCCCGGCCGGCGGGGCAAAGTCGGTGCCTCTGGCGCTGGCCGCCCGTGCCCGAAAGAAGCATGAGCAGGAAAAACCCTTCAAGGTCCGGGTTTTGACCGGGGCTTCGAGCGGGCGGTGCATTGATGAAGATTTGGCCCGGGCAGAGGCCGTTTCATGGCGGGCGCCCTATCAGTCCGGCGACACCCTGCGCCGGCAGATCAACCGCCAGGAAGTTGAGTATGTGGACCATCATCTCTCCCATGTCCCCCAGATGGTGACCGAAGGTTTTTTCGGCGGCATCCGCATGGCTGTGGTGGAGGCCACGGAAATCACCTCAGACGGACGGATCTACCTGACCACCTCCATAGGCGCCTCCCCGACTTATCTGCGCCATGCCGACCAGGTGGTCATTGAGATCAATCAGGGCCAATCCCAGCGGCTGCGGGAGTTTGCCGACATCTATACGATGCCGCTGCCTCCGCACCGAACGCCAATCCCGATCTATGAACCCTTAAACCGGATCGGTGTGCCCTATGCCACGGTGGATCCGCGAAAAGTCATCGGCATTGTGGAAACCAACGAGCCTGACGCCGTGCCGGATTTTTCCGGATCTGATGAAATCAGCCGCGGCATTGCCGAAAACGTTGTTGAATTTTTGCTGAATGAAATGCGTGCCGGCCGGATACCCCCGACCCTGCTGCCGCTGCAGGCCGGGGCGGGCAACGTGGCCAACAGTGTAATGGCAGCCCTGGGCGCCAATCCGGATATTCCAGGGTTCTGCATGTATTCCGAAGTCTGCCAGAATGCCATGATTGATCTTATGATCCAGAACAAAATCCGGGGAATCAGCGCATGCAGTCTGACGGTCACTGCCGCCAAACTTCGGGAAATCGTGGACAACATGGACTTTTTCGCCTCCCGGATCGTGCTTCGGCCCCAGGAAATTTCAAACCACCCCGGCGTGATCCGGCGCCTGGGGGTTATTGCCCTGAACACGGCCCTTGAACTGGATATCTATGGGAATGTCAACTCCTCTCATATTTGCGGAACCCATATTGTCAACGGTATCGGCGGCAGCGGGGAATTTACCAGGAACAGTTATCTGTCCATATTCATGACGCCCTCAACTGCCAAAGGGGGCAAGGTTTCGGCCGTAGTGCCCATGTGTCCGCATATAGACAACAATGAGCACTCGGTACAGATCGTGGTCACCGAACAGGGGCTTGCCGACCTGCGAGGCCTGGGACCATTGCGCCGCGCGAAAACCATCATTGACAACTGCGCTCATCCCCGGTACCGGGACTATTTGCATCAGTATATCCGTGAAGCACCGTTGGGCCACATTCCCCATGATCTCACGCGCTGCTTTGAAATGCACCGCAATTTTATCCAATACGGAGATATGCTGCCGGAAGGGTGAGGCGGATTTCAGCACCGCTGGCACCCATCTGCGGAGTCATCAGAAGCGGAGGAAAAGCAAAGGTCCGCACCATGATGATCTTTGTGGCCATGCATCGAGGGATAATGAACAGGAAAGTCATAGATCGTCATGGAACTTGATAAGAGCCATATTTCTGCATGGTTGCAGGAAGATGATACAGATCGCCTGGAAATGCTCTGGCATGCGGCGGATCGGATACGACGTGAGAATGTAGGTGATGCTGTTCATCTGCGCGGCCTTGTCGAATTTTCAAACCATTGCCAGCGAAACTGCTTTTACTGCGGGCTTCGGTCGGCCAATAAAAAAATCCGCCGATATCGTATGGATCCTGACGAGATCGTTCACTGCGCCCGTCAGGCCAAGGATCTGGGCTATGGAACGGTTGTTCTCCAGAGCGGTGAGGACCCGGGGTGTTCGGATCACTGGGTGGCGTCGCTGGTGCGGACCATCAAGGAACAAACCGGCCTGGCGGTGACCCTGAGCCTGGGCGAACGCGGCCGGGATGCCTTTGCGCTCTGGCGCGATGCCGGCGCGGATCGATACCTGATGCGTTTTGAAACCAGCAATGCCGGGCTTTATGCCAAACTCCATCCCGGCGCGCCGGGGCTGGAAGAACGTTTCCGCCAGTTGCTGTGGCTGCGGGAACTCGGCTACGAAGTCGGAAGCGGGGTCCTGGTCGGACTGCCCGGCTCAACCCATATGGACCTGGCAAACGATATTTTGATGTTTGCAGAACTTGATCTGGATATGATCGGCATCGGTCCATGGATTAAACATGAATCAACCCCCCTCGGCAGAGGGGAATTGCAGGATGACTTCGCCCATGAACGGGTGGCGGCAAGCGAGACAATGACCTACAAGATGATGGCCCTTGCCCGCCTTGCCTGCCCGCGAAGCAACCTTGCCAGCACCACCGCCCTTGCCACCGTCAATACAGAAAACGGCCGCGAACATGGACTTCGGCGCGGAGCGAACGTGCTTATGCCCAACATGACGCCGGCGGTCCATCGGGCCGATTATGAAATCTATCCGGCAAAGGCATGCCTTTTGGAATCTTCGGAACAGCGCTTCCGGATAGAAAATATCGGCCGATATGTCGGCACCGGCCGCGGCGATTCGCCCAACCGGGATGCCAGAATGGCAACAGGAGAAACATTATGAACATCAACGCAAGGCCGGGCATTGATTTTATCGATGAAGGCCTTTTTGAAACCTTGCTGAAAAAACCGGCGCCGGAGCCTTCCCGGATCCGGGAAATACTGGCCAAGAGCCTTGACAGGCAATGGCTTGACCTGGATGAGACAGCCACATTGCTCGCTGTCCGCGATCCTGATCTCAAACAGGAGATCTATGACACCGCCCGTGAGCTCAAAGATCGGGTTTACGGCAAACGCATCGTTTTGTTCGCACCGCTTTATATCGGCAATGAGTGCATAAACGACTGCTCCTACTGCGGCTTTAGATCCAGCAACAAGGAAGCCGTCCGGCGGACCCTCGATGACAGCGAAATCCGCAAACAGGTCAAAGCCCTGGAATCCGTCGGCCACAAGCGGCTGATCCTCGTATATGGAGAACATCCCCGCTACGATGCCGACTTTATCGCGCGCACGGTCCGGACAGTCTATGAAACACGGGGCGGTCACGACGAAATCCGGAGAGTCAACATCAATGCCGCCCCGCTCGATGAAGAAGGATACAGGATCGTACATGAAGCCGGCATAGGGACTTATCAGATTTTCCAGGAAACCTATCATCACGGGACCTATGCCCGGGTACATCCCCGGGGGACGCGCAAGAGCGATTATCTCTGGCGCCTTGGCGGGCTGGACCGGGCAATGGCTGCCGGCTGCGACGATGTGGGAATCGGGGCGCTCTTTGGACTTTATGACTGGCGCTTTGAGGTACTCGGACTGGTGGCGCATGCGCTCCACCTCCAGGCCGCTTTCGGGGTCGGCCCTCATACCATAAGCTTTCCCCGCCTCCAGCCGGCCAGCAACATGGATCTTCAACAGGGCCATTTGGTGAGTGATGATGATTTTTATCATCTTGTGGCCGTGCTCCGCCTGGCTGTCCCTTATACGGGATTGATCTGCACAGCCCGTGAACGTGCCGAGGTCCGCCGCACTGTTCTCGGATTCGGGGTAAGTCAGATCGATGCCGGCAGCCGGATTGAAATCGGCGGCTACACCGAGTCCGGCGATGTGCAGGAAATGGATCGCGAACAGTTTGCCCTCGGCGATATCCGGCCCCTTGATACCATAATGCGCGAACTTCTGGAGGAGGGATACCTGCCGAGTTTCTGTACAGCGTGCTATCGCCTGGGGCGGACGGGCGAACATTTTATGGAATTTTCCATACCCGGTTTCATAAAACGATTCTGCACACCCAATGCCCTGACCACGCTTAGCGAGTATTTGACCGATTACGCGTCGGAAAGGACACATGCTGTGGGCAAAAAGCTGATCGATGACGAAATTGCACAGCTCGATGACAATGCAACACGCCGCAAACTTATCCAAAGGATTGAACAAATTCAAACCAGCGATGCACGGGATTTTTATTTCTGATCCGTTTGAGCCAGGATCATCATGGTATGAACAAGCCCGCTTTCATCCTGCTCCATGAACGCGGGCTTTGCTTATATAGCAATAAAGTGAAAAGGAGGGCCTGCATGGCCAAAACGCCCAAAGGTTTTCGTCTGCATATCGGCCTTTACGGCCGGCGAAATGTGGGCAAAAGTTCCATTCTCAACGCCCTGACCTGTCAGCAGGTCAGCATTGTGAGCGATATTGCCGGAACAACGACCGACCCGGTTGAAAAACCCATGGAATTTCTTCCCATCGGTCCGGTTCTTTTTATTGATACCGCGGGCATTGATGATTCCGGAGACCTCGGCCGGCAGCGCGTCAGCCGGACAAGGGCGATACTGGATCGTACGGATGTGGCAATACTGGTTGTCCCGGCCGGTGAATGGACCCGCTTTGAGGATGAGATCCTGAAGGAACTGCAGCAGCGGGAAATCCCGGTTATCCTGGTTTTTAATAAATCCGACCTGTCATCAGCCGGCGAGCAGTACTGCCGGCAGCTTTCCGATCAGGGAATTGCCCTGGTCCATGCAGTGGCGACCCGGGGCGAAGGGATGATCGATCTCCGGCAGGCCCTGATCAAAGTGGTCCCTGACAGTTTTCTGCAGGCACCGTCCATAGTGGCTGACCTTGTCCCCCCCGGCAATCTTGCGATCCTGGTCACTCCCATCGACATTGAAGCGCCTAAGGGACGCCTGATCCTTCCCCAGGTCCAGTCGATCAGGGATCTTCTTGACGGAAATGCGCTGTCCATGGTCGTCAAAGAAAGCGAGCTGCCAGCCGCCCTGGATCTCTTGAAAACCCCGCCTGTTCTGGTGGTGACCGATTCCCAGGCATTTCTCAAAGTCGCGGCAGACACCCCGGATTCCATTGCCATGACCAGTTTTTCCATCCTCTTCGCCCGGGCCAAGGGAGATCTTGAGGCATTTGTGGAAGGGGCAATGGCAATCGAAACCCTCAGGCCGGGCGACCATGTTCTTATCGCCGAGGCATGCACACACCACCCGGTTGACGAAGACATCGGACGGGTAAAGATCCCGAACTGGCTGACTGAATATGTCGGCGGAAAACTGGAATTTTCCTTTGTCCGGGGCCACGATTTCCCCGGTGATCTAAGTGGGTATCAGCTTGTCATTCACTGCGGGGCCTGCATGTGGAACCGCCGGGAGATGCTTGCCAGACAGCTTTTTGCACGAAAATCCGGCGTTCCCATGGCCAATTACGGCCTGACCATCGCCTATACCCTCGGGATTTTTGACCGCGCGCTCAGCCCGTTTCCGGCGGCCCGCCAGATCTATCTCGACCGGGCGATGCAGAAAAACAGCAATTTATGAATCCAGATACCTGGTTATCCGGTTCGCTCCAGTAATAACTCCAGGTCGCAGCCGGCATCCATATGGTCCTCTGATTTCTTCGTGCTCTTCGTGTACTTCGTGGTGTGAACTGGAACCACGAAGTACACGAAGGGCACGAAGATAAAAGATGGTAAAGCAACCGGAGTTAACCGGATAACCAAATAATAGTTTATGAAACCAATTCTTTAAACAAATCAATACGGAGGCACGCATGGCAAAGGTCATTTTCGGGGCCTGGGACGGCAACGTCATAGACAACCGGAACCGGAAGATATACGAAATCGAAGAAGATCCTGCTTTCCGGGATTTCGACGAGTTCAATCCAGGCAATCCAATCAAGGCATTTTTCGGCGGCCACGGATTTTTCATCTTTGAAAAGGATGTGGACCTGCTGGATGCAGCGCTCCAGCACATGGAACGGGTGGCCAGGGAATCCTGCGGCAAGTGCACACCCTGCCGGGTGGGCACGCAGATCATCAAATCGAAACTGGAGGCCATGGCCGCAGGCCAGGCCGCTGCATCGGCCCTCGATGAAATCGAGACAATAGCCGAGCATATTCAATCAACCTCCATGTGCGGTTTGGGCCAGACAGCCACTGTGGCCCTTTTGGAAATGATGCGATATTTCAGAGAAGAGATCCTCCACCAGATAGAGAACCGAAACGGCGCCGCCAGGCAGCCGGGGGCCACTTATCTGTCGGCCCCCTGCATCGAGGCATGCCCTTCCCGGGTGGATGTTCCGCGATACATAGACTATATCAAGGACGGAAAGTTCACCCACTCCCTGGGCGTCATTCTTCAGAAATACCCAATGGCCGCCACCTGCGGCCGGGTCTGTGTCCGCTTCTGCGAAATGGCCTGCCGCCGGACCCAGGTGGACGAGGCCGTTGGCATCAAGGTGCTCAAGCGATTTGTTGCTGATCACGAAAAATACACCACCAACGACTGGTTCTCCGCCTACTCGGTCCCTGAAAAGAAACCCGACGACCTGAAAGTGGCGGTCATCGGCGCCGGGCCTGCCGGCATTTCAGCGGCATATCATCTCTTGCTCAAGGGATATCCGGTCGACGTCTTTGAGGCCAAAACCGTGCCGGGAGGAATGGCGGCCACGGGAATTCCCGAATACCGCTTGCCCAAGGAAGTTCTGCGCAAGGAAACCGGTATCATCGAGACCCTTGGCGGAAGGATTTTCTACGACCGGAAAATGGGCCGGGATTTTACGCTGAAAAGCCTTTACGCAGACGGATATCAAGCGGTGTTTTTAGGGGTGGGCACTCACAAGGGCAAGGCCATGGGAGCCATCGGAGAAGACCCGAAGCTGAAAGGATACGCCTTTGGCGTCGACCTGCTCCTTAAAATCAACCATGATTACATTGACAGGGGCATCCCCATGGATCTCGGGGAGAAAATGGTGGTGGTGGGCGGCGGCAACGTGGCCATGGACTGTGTCCGGTCGGCCCTGCGCATGGGGGTCAGGGAAGTCCACCTGGTGTATCGCCGGAGCCGCAACGAAATGCCCGCAGACCAGGAGGAAGTGGAGGGGGCGGAAAAAGAAGGTGTGATTTTCCATTTCCTTACCCATCCCACCAGAATCATTTCGGAAAACGGCCGGGTAAAGGGTATGGAACTGATCAAAATGGAACTGGGTGAACCCGACAAGAGCGGACGGCGGTCGGTGACACCAATGGAGGGATCGGAATTCAGCCTTGAAACCGATGCAGTTGTGCCGGCCATCGGCCAGCAGGTCGAGCACGGGTTCCTTTTGCCCGAAGATAATGTTGATTTCAACAAGTGGGGCATGATCGATGTGAAACAAGATGCCCTTATGAGCACCCGCAAGGGGGTCTTTGCCGGCGGCGACTGCGTCACCGGACCGGCCACCCTTATCCAGGCCATGGCCCAGGGCGAGCGTGGTGCCGAGAGTATCGACAATTATCTTACCCACGGCCGGGTTCGTTTCAACCCGGACCTGCGGATGTCCGGGCTGGTGCATGCCATACAGCCCATGATCAAAAAAGGCGTCTCCATTCCCATCAAGCACGAGTACCGGGTCAAGGTCAGGGAGCTGGATCCTGAAATCCGCAAAAGGATCTTCGAGGAGGTGGAAGAACCCATCTCCATTGATGAGGCGTATCACGAGGCAAGCCGGTGCATGCGCTGCTACCGGGTCTATTCCGTTATTACCGAACAATAAGGAGCTTTTCATGATTGGATATATCAACGGCAAAAAGGTTGAATTCAATGCCGACGATACCGTGCTGAATGTGGCCAAAAAAACCGGCCATTTTATCCCCACCCTCTGCGAGATGGCCGACATCCGGCATGTCCCGGGCACCTGCCGGGTCTGCCTGGTCGACATCCAGAGGAAAAACGATCCTCACCACCAGATCGTTACATCCTGCACCACACCCATGGAAGAAGGAATGTCGGTGCTCACCCGTACTCCTGCGGTGAGGTCCAGACAGCGGCTCCAGGTGGAAATGCTTCTGGCCGACCATAACCAGGACTGCGCCACCTGCATCCGCCACGGGAACTGCGAGCTCCAGGACGTGGCACAGTTCGTGGGACTCCAGAAGACCCGGTATCACTACCCGCACTTCTACCTTGAGCGAACACAGGACAGCTCCTCCACCGCCATAGAACGGGACATGTCCAAATGCATCCGCTGCTTCCGGTGTGTAACCGTCTGCCGGGAAATCCAGGGGGCGGACGTGCTTGTTATAAAGGAAAAGGGACTGGCCACGGAGATAAGCGTCAGGGATCAGCTGCCCCTGGGCGACTCGGATTGCGTCAGTTGCGGACAATGTATCCTGGTCTGTCCGGTAGGGGCCCTTGCGGAAAAAGATGACACGGAAAAAGTCATTGATTACCTCTACGACCCCGAGGTGGTGACGGTATTCCAGTTTGCCCCGGCCCTCAGGGTGGCCCTGGGCGAGGAATTCCACATGCCCCCGGGAGCTAACGTGGAGGGGCAGGTCATCACGGGCCTGAAAAACCTTGGGGCGGACGTGGTGTTGGACACCAATTTCACGGCCGATCTGGTGATCATGGAGGAAGGCGCCGAACTCCTCAGCAGGCTCGGGGAAAACGGCCGTTTGCCCATGTTCACCTCCTGCTGTCCGGGGTGGGTCAATTATGCCGAGAAAAACTACCCGGAGCTGCGCCCCCACATCTCCACCACCCGATCGCCCCAGCAGTGCTTCGGCGTTATCGCCAAGACCTACCTGGCGGAAAAAATGAACGTGGACAAAAAGCGGATGCGGGTGATCTCCATAATGCCCTGTACGGCAAAAAAGGAAGAGGCACAACGGCCGGAGTTCATGCGCGACGGTGTCCCGGATGTGGACGTGGTGCTCACCACCCGGGAGTTCGCCCGGTTGCTGAAAAGGGAAGGGACAAAGCTTTCGGAGCTTGAACCCTCGGGCTTTGACAATATCTATATGGGTGAATACACCGGGGCCGCGGCCATTTTCGGCACAACCGGCGGTGTCATGGAGGCTGCCCTGCGAACGGTCCACAAGAAGGTAACCGGCTTTGAGCTGGAATCCATCGAGATGGAGGCGGTTCGGGGACTCGATCACGTCCGCGAGGCCACCATTGATATGGGCGAAGGCAATCCCACGGTGCGGGTTGCCATTGCCCACAGCCTCCGGGGTGCCAGGCAGGTTGTGGAGGCCGTCAAAAACAAAGAGGCAGATTACCATTTCGTGGAGGTCATGGCCTGTCCGGGCGGCTGCATGGGCGGCGGTGGACAGCCACGGAGCAAACACGCATACCAGAGTTCCTGGCAGGCACGCCAGGCAGCGCTCTATAATATAGATCGCCAAGCGCCCGTGCGCCAGTCCCATAACAATCCGCTTATCATTAAACTGTATGACGACTTTTTGGGCAAACCGTGTTCCCACAAGTCACATGACCTGCTCCACACCAGTTACCGCGACCGGAAACGTATAGTCCAACACACCATGAAGAAGATCTGGGAGGAAATCGAGGCGCGGGAATAGCATGAAACAAAATATTCCCGGCCATTGAGAGCCGGGGCGGTTGTTTATATATCCTTTTCTGTCTCTTTTTGCCGGGCTTGACACCTGCGGCAAAAGGGGCTATAAATGTTTCGACAGTCAGAAACAGCAAATGTTGCGGTTCAGGCAAACGGAACGCGGTGCAAATCCGCGGCGCACCCGGCGCTGTAACCGGAAATACCGTCTTTTCGCATCAATGATGCGGCCACTGCAGGCTTAAACCCCTGCGGGAAGGCCCGGGGGCGGGTGATATCCGGCAAGCCAGAAGACGTGCCTGCAACAGGCGATATCGGAATCCGATGGCAAAGGGTTCCGACGGGAGGAAAACCTCCGGTCGGGGCCCTTTTTTATTTGGCCGGGGTTTTTGTTTGAACCGGAAAATCGGCGGGGCCGATTTTTTCCGAACTCATCAAAATTGTTTTAAAAAGGAGAAAACATGGAAACCCAGCTTGAACTGGCCCGGCAAAATCGGGTCACTCCCCTGATGCAGCAGGTGGCTGAAGACGAAAACCTGCCCGTGGACCAGATTGTCAGTCAGGTGGCAGCCGGCCGGATCGTGATTCCCAACAATCCCGCCCGGCCCGGCCAGAAGGTGGTGGGCATCGGCAGCGGCCTTCGCACCAAGGTCAATGCTTCCATCGGCACATCCTCGGATATCTGCGATATCGCCCTGGAGGCGGAAAAAGCCCGGGTGGCCGAAGCAGAGGGAGCAGACACCCTTATGGAGCTGTCTGCCGCAGGCGATCTCGACGCCATCCGCCGGGCGGTAATCGACAGCACGAGCCTGCCGGTGGGAAACGTGCCCCTGTATCAGGCATTTCACGACACCATACGCAAAACCGGTGATCCCACGCGCTTGGATCCCGAGTACCTGTTTGACCTCATTGAAAAACAGCTTGCAGACGGTCTGAGTTTCATGGCCATCCACTGCGGGGTCAACCGCTACACCATCGAGCGGCTGCGCAGGCAGAAATTCCGCTACGGCGGCCTGGCCTCAAAGGGGGGCACGTTCATGGTGGCCTGGATGGAGAAAACCGGCCGGGAAAATCCTTTATACGAGCAATTTGACCGGGTTTGCGGGATCATGAAAAAATATGACGCCGTGCTTTCCCTTGGAAACGGGATCCGGGCCGGGGCCATCCATGACAGCCATGATCGTGCCCAGGTGGCAGAGATGGTGGTCAACTGCGAGCTTGCCGAAATCGGCCGGGACGCGGGCTGCCAGATGATGGTGGAGGGCCCGGGCCATGTGCCCATGGATGAAATCGAGGGCAATATCATGCTTGAAAAGCGGATGTCAGGCAATGCCCCCTATTACGTGCTCGGTCCGATTCCGGCCGATACCGGCGCGGGCCTGGACCACATCACCGCTGCAATCGGTGCGGCCAGCTCTGCGCGCTACGGGGCGGATCTGATCTGTTACATCACCCCTGCAGAGCACCTGGCCCTGCCCAATGCCGAAGATGTCCGTCAGGGGGTGCGCGCCACGCGTCTGGCGGCCCGCATCGGCGATATCTCCAAATATCCGGAGCAGCGGGAAAGCGAGAAAATGGCGGCTTTGGCCAGGCGGGACATGCAGTGGCAGGATCTGGAAAGCCTTTTGATGTTTCCTGAAGAGGCAAGGCGGATCAGGGACTCCCGGGCCCCGGAAAAGGCCGAGACCTGTACCATGTGCGGTGATTTCTGCGCCATGAAAAAGGGCATGGCCTTGTTTGCACAAGACATTGGCGGAGACAAGCAGGCGCCGGGACGCAGTGCGGCCGCACAGGGCGGCGGCGCATAACAGGCCCGGCTGCCGGCGCAGAGCAAAGGGCCCGGCTGCCGGCTTTACCCGAGACCGTATTTTTCCAGCTTGTTGTAAAGGGTTCTCCGGGTGATGCCCAGCAGCCGGGCCGCCTCGCTCTTGTTGCCCTTGGCGCGCTCCAGGGCGCCGGCAATGGCGGATTTTTCCATTTCGCCAAGGGAGCTGCCCTCATCAGCGCCGGCAGCACCGGCTTGCGTGGAAGCTTGCGGGTGCTGCCGGCCGCTGTTTTGCGAAATGTTTAAGGGCAGGTCTTTTTCCGTGATGTATTCGCCGGGCGACAGGATCACCGCGCGTTCCACCGCGTTTTCCAGTTCCCGGACGTTTCCGGGCCACGGGTATTTGAGCAGATCATCCATGGCTCTGGGGGTAAAGCCCTTGATGGCCTTGCGGTTCCGCCCGGCATACTGGTTGATGAAGTGCTGGGCCAGTGCGGCGATGTCGTCAGTGCGTTCGGCCAGGGGCGGAATGTGGAGATTGACCACGTTTAACCGGTAAAACAGATCCTCCCGGAATTGGCCGTCTGCCACCATCTGCCCCAGGTCCTTGTTTGTGGCCGCAAGAATCCGGACATCCACGGCAACCGGGTTTTCCCCGCCCACGCGCTGGATTTCGCCCTCCTGGAGCACCCGCAGGAGCTTGGCCTGCATGGCCATTGACATTTCCCCGACCTCATCTAAAAACAGGCTGCCCTGGTGCGCCCGGACAAACCGTCCCTCCCTGCGTTTGTCCGCCCCGGTGAATGCGCCTTTTTCGTGACCAAAAAGCTCGGATTCCAGAAGCGACTCTGTCAGGGCCGCGCAATTGACCGAAACCATGGGGCCGCTGCTGCGGCTGCTGTTGGCGTGAACCGCCCGGGCAATGAGTTCCTTGCCGGTGCCGCTTGCCCCGGTGATCAAAACCGTGGCCTCGGAAGGCGCGATGGTGGCCACCATATCGAGCAGGGACTTCATCTGCGGGCTGGCCGAAACAATCTGGCGGCTGTCTGCAAGGTTTTTCAGCCGGGCTTTCAGGTTCTGGTTTTCGTGCTTGAGCCGGGTGTGTTCAAGGGCCCGTTCAATGGTTAGCTTCAGTTCGTCAAAGTCCAAAGGCTTTGTCAGATAGTCATAGGCCCCGGCCTTCATGGCCTCCACTGCGGACTGAACCGATGAATAGGCCGTCATGATGACAATGGGGATGGCGGGATTGTAGGCCTTGATCTCCTTTAGGGCGTCAATGCCGCTCATCACCGCCATGCGGACATCCATCAGGATCAGCTCAAACGGGCTTTGTCTGACGTGGTCCACCGCGGCCCGGCCGTTGTCTGCCTCGCTCACGCGGTAGCCCCAGGTTTTCAATATGGTCTTTAAGGTGGTGCGATGGCCCGGATCATCATCTACCACCAGAATTTCGCCAGGGTTTTTGTCTTCCATTTGTCATGCCTCTTTTGTTTCCGCATTGGCCGAAGCCGGCAGGGTGATGGTAAAAACCGTGCCTTCCTCAGGGGAGCTTTTAACAGTGATGCGCCCGTTGTGACTTTCCACTATTTTATGAACAATGGCCAGCCCGAGTCCGGTACCTGAAGCCTTGGTGGTGAAATACGGATCAAATATTTTTGCCAGATCCGCCCGGGCAATGCCCGGGCCGTTGTCGTGAACCTGGATGATGATGTTTTTCTCTGCGCCGTGGCTGCTTGTCACCTTAAGGATGCCGCCGCTTTCCATGGATTGAATGGCGTTTAAGTACAGGTTGAGAAGACACTGGATAAACCGGTCTGAATCAATGTCTGCAGCCGGCAGGTCCCGGCCTTTGACAAGCTGGATATCAATGTTTTTCTCTGCTGCGTCCTGGCGCACCAGGCGCAGGGAGTGGTCCAGGACCGGGTTGATGTCCGCGGGCCGGGCGTTGATTTCCGAGGGGCGGGCAAATTCCAGCAGCTCGGAAATCACCCGGTTTAACCTGTCGGTTTCCTGGATCATGACGGCTGCGGCATCCCGTGCTTCCGGGTCCTGTGCGTACCTGGCTTTGAAATAAGTGGCCATGCCTTTGACCGAACTCAGGGGATTTCTGATTTCATGGGCGATGCCCGCGGCCAGCTCGCCGACTGCCGCCAGCTTTTCCTTGCGTTGGATGGTCTCCTGCAAATCCTTGATTTCGGTGAGATCCCGTAAAATCACCATGCTGCCGATAAAGGCGCCGTCTTCGTTGATGATGCCCGTAGAACTCACACTCAAAGGAATTCGCTTTTGCCCAGGCAAAAAAACACATTCAAGTTCATGCTCCATGATTTGGGCATCTGTTTGCTGCCGGCAGATCAGCCGGGCCAGGTTTTTCGGCAGAACCTCGGCTGCAGCTTGTCCGCGCACGGATCCGGCATCCAGGCCGGTGATGGATTCGGCTGCCGGGTTGTGCAAAACAATAACGCCCTGGGCGTCGGTTACCATCAGGCCCACGGGAAGGCTTGCCACCACCTGATCGGCCATGGCGCTGGTATCCTGGAGCCGCTGCCGGGTGGTCCTGTAATTGCGGGTAATCAGCATGATGGCCATGCCTGTAAAACCCAGGATTAAAAGTATTGAGGAAATTATGGCGGTGATTTTTATGTCCTGCTGCCGGGCTTTGATAAACGGGGTGCGGTCAAATCCGATAAATATGATCTGTTTGTTTTCTTCAGAATTGTCAGGGATGCGCCAGGACCGGCCTTGTTCAGCCCGGCCCGGACGGGGTGAAAACTGGCGCATGTGACCCAGGTGCCGGCGGTTTGCATTTCGGCCGGAAAGGGGGTTGAAAAAGTCGTAAACCTCAAATGCCGGCATTCTGTTTTGTGTTTCAGTCAGCCGCCATTTGGCCGATTCTCCCGGATCCGGGACCTCCTGATCGCCGGTTTTGCTGAAAAACCGGGTATTGATCTGTTCGGGATCACTGTGGGCAAGGATCCGGCCGTTGGTATCGGTAATCGCAATGTAGAGAACATCAGCCTGATCAGCAAGTTCCCGGAGCAGGTACTGAACCTGGTTTTCATTCCAGCCCATGGCCCGCATGCCGGTTCTGGTGCCGGCTTCAAAGGATTTGATCAGCGCAGCGCCTTTTTCCAGCAGAATCTGGGACATGTATTGTTTTTCGCGGTTGTGGTTGCTCACGGCCAGAGACACTACGATGACCAGAAGGATGGCTGCCGCACTGATAATCATCCAGGGGGAAGAGTAGAGGCCTATGTGCTTTTTGTTGGTCATATTTTATGAAAGCAAATTTAATGCCCTGTGCGGCGAATGCAAAAATATATTAAAATACCGGTTAGTTAAATCTTTGCAAAAAGCCTGTTTGCCCCCTGGTGAGTATATTTTTTACAGATTTGTATAAAATATATACAAAAATTTGTGAAAAATCCATGGCAATATGTTTTTTTGATTTGTCTGTCTTTGTTTTTATAAAAAAAACAAATGGTTTTGTGTTTATTAAAAGACTGGCACACCTGTTGCTTCTATGTTGTCAAACAGATCATTTGTGAAAAAAACTGTAAAACCCAACAACCCAAAGGAGGAAAAGAAAATGATGAAAAAGACAGCTACCATATTCACAGTGCTGGCAATGGTCGGTCTGATTGCAGGCGTGGCATTTGCCGGGCCCTGGGGCGGCGCCCGTGGCGGCTACAATCAGGGCTACGGACCCGGAGTAAATGCAGGTCCCTGTTATAACAGCCAAAACTTCGGGCCGCAGCATCGGGCTTTTCTTGATGAAACCGCGGATCTTCGCAATGAACTGGCAGGCAAGCGCGGGGAGTATCATGCGCTGATGGCCAATAGCAATCCGGACCCGAAGCAGGCCGCGCGGCTGCAGCAGGAAATGAACAGTATTCGGGAGCAGATCCGGGCAAAGGCCCGGGATCGCGGCATTAATGCACCTGTTGGAACCCGCGGCTACGGCGGACGGGGTTACCACAGGGGAGGCCGGTGCTGGTAGGCCGGCTGCAACCACTGCCCGGGGCCAAATCAGCCGGTTTGGCTCCGGGCATCTTTTTATCTCCTTTCCATCCCGCCATTCTATCATTTATTGTCCCCTTATGTTTTCATGCCGGTCGTGGTATACTGCTTCAAAAAACCGGGACGAACCATGAAAACAGGAAATCAATGACACAACTGACAGCAGATCTGAGCCGATCCATCCATATCGGCGGCCGGCAGGTGGACTCGCGCCTGCTGATGGCGCCAATGGCCGGTCTCACCCACGTGGCCTTCCGGCACCTGGCTGCCGGGTACGGGGGATACGGACTCATGTTTACCGAGATGTGCAGCGCAAAAGCGCTGCCCCAGGAAAATCCCAGGGTATCGCCCGTATTTCAGTGGCGGACATCTGAACTGCCAAACCTGGTCTGCCAGATTTTCGGCTCAGACCCGGATACAATGGCCCGGGCGGCCCGGCGGATTGAATCCGAGGGGTTTTTCGGGGTGGATGTCAACATGGGCTGCTGCGTGGCCGCCATATGCAAGCAGGGTGCGGGCGCGGCCCTGCTGCGGCAGCCGGACAGGGCCGCTGATATTGTGGCTGCTCTGCGCGGGGCGGTCGATATCCCGGTTATGGTAAAATTCCGTACGGGCTGGCAGGATGATCCGGGCCCTGCCGTGGACATGGCGCGTCGTCTGGCCGATGCAGGCGCAGACGCGCTGACCTTTCATCCCCGGGTGGCCCCGGATCTGCGCGCCAGACCGCCGAAATGGGATTATATCCGGGCGGTCAAAGAGGCGGTGGATATTCCGGTATTTGGCAACGGAGAGGTGTTTTCGGAAAAAGACTGCCGGGCCATGCTTGACAAAACCGGCTGCCACGGGGTGGCGCTGGGCCGCATGGCCCTGGCCCGGCCCTGGATTTTTGCGCAATGGACCGGGGGCTTTGTGCCTGACGAAGAGACTTATCCCGAATGCGCCCACCGGATGCTGGATCTGCTGGCGCATTACTATGAGCCGGTCAATGCCATGCGGCGCTTTCGCAAATGGATTGTTTATTTTGCCGCCAATTTTGTCTACGGCCACCAGTTTTCCTCAAAAGTGCGCCGGGCCAAAGATATGGATGCGGCCCGCAGGGAAATCGACGCTTTTTTCGCATCTGATGCCGCACGGGGCAGTGTCCCCAACCGCAACCTGTTTCAGTGAACCGGGGCCGGGCCCTTTATCGGCTCTTTACAAACCGGTCCGAATGTGCGACAAATTATGGCTATTTGTTTTTGAATCCAAAAATCATTAAATACTGATTGTTTAGGGTACTTGCGATGCTTTGGGACCCGGGCAATATGACCATACGCGAAGATTTTGAAAAGCGGGAGGACGCCTTTATCTCGCCTTACGGGGTCAAGGCTTCCGAATCTGCCGGGCGAAGGGAGCCCGAGCCGGCCTGCCCGGTGAGAACCGTGTTTCAGCAGGACCGGGACCGGATTGTGTTCTGCAATGCATTCAGGCGCCTGAAGCACAAGACACAGGTGTTTTTGTCCCCCCTTGGCGATCACTACCGCACCCGGCTCACCCATACCCTTGAGGTGGCAGAGGTGGCCCGCACCATCTCCCGGGCCATGCGCTTAAACGAGGACCTGGCAGAAGCCGTGGCCCTGGGCCATGATCTGGGCCATACCCCTTTTGGTCACTCCGGGGAAACCGCGTTAAAGGAGATTTTCAGTACGGATTTCAACCACAGCGAGCAGAGCCTGCGGGTGGTGGACGTGCTGGAGCGAAACGGGAGGGGCCTGAATTTGACCCGTGAGGTCAGAGACGGGATTTTCAAGCACTCCAAGGGGTTTGGCGACATCATTCCGGCCGATCCCGGCAAGATGGCCGCCACGGTTGAGGGCAGGATCGTGCGGTTTGCCGATATCATCGCCTATCTTAACCATGATCTCGATGATGCCGTGCGAAGCGGGGTGGTTCGCCAAAATGATATTCCCGCAGCCTGTGTCAAAACCCTGGGAGGCACCCACGCCCAGCGGGCCACCACCATGATCCGGGATTTGATCTTTTCCAGCCGCGTGTTGGACGATCATCTGGAACTGGCTTTTTCAGAAGAGGTGTTTTCCGCCATGAGCGAGCTGCGCCAGTTTCTCTATGAAAACGTTTATCGTTCCGAGCCGGTGCATGCCGAGTTTATCAAGGCCAAAAAACTCATATCCGAGCTCTATGTCTATTTCCTCAATCACCCGGATCAGCTCAGGGAAAAAATGACCGGTCTGGAAATGGAGGAGGGCTATTTTGAATCCACGCCAGTGGAAAGAATCATCTGCGATTACATCGCCAGCATGACCGACCGTTACGTGCTGCGGCTGTATAATGAAATTTTTATCCCCACGCCCCTGGTGTAATGCATATGGAGCGGCAGATTCCGGTAGCAGACCTGGCTGCAGACCCGCGCATTGACTCTGTTGTCAAAGAGCTTGAATCCCTTTATGCGGAAATGGACCGGCAGTATGATCAGGCTGCTGCCGGGTATGGATTTTCCTGCACCGGATGCGCCGACAACTGCTGCCTGACCCGGTTTTATCATCATACCTTTCTGGAATATATTTTTCTGAGAAAGGGTTTTGAGCAGCTTTCCGGGCCCATGCGCGCAGATATCAAAAAAAGTGCCCTCCAATATGCAGACGCGCTCCGGCGTGCCCAAAGCAATGGCGCAGACGCGCCCTTTCGCATGATGTGCCCGCTAAACCGGGAGGGCTGGTGCGTGCTTTATGCATTTCGGCCCATGATCTGCCGGCTCCACGGCATTCCCCACGAACTGGAGCCGCCCGGGCGGCAGAGGATGGTTTTTTATCACGGATGCGCCGCCTTTGACAGCCAGTGCGGGCATCTGCCCTATCATGGCTTTGATCGGACCCCCTTTTACATCCGCATGTCCGGGCTGGAACAGGACCTGAAACAGAAACTCGGAATTTCCGAAAAATCAAAAAAAACCGTGGCGGATATGCTGATCCACGACAAGGTGCCCATCCATGCGATATCTTGAACAAGACCCCGATCAAATTCCCGGCCGCCAGTTGTCTGAAAACGAAACCTTTACTCTTGACTGCCATCCCGGGGTGCCGTGCTTTAATCAGTGCTGCAGAAACCTTAACCTGTATCTCTATCCCTATGACGTGATCCGGCTGAAAAACAGCCTGGGCATATCCTCTGATGAATTCATTGACACCCATACCCACGTGGTGCTGCGCGAGGGCAGCCATTTCCCGCATGTGCTGCTGGCCATGGCGGAAAACGCGGAAAAAACCTGCCCGTTTCTCACGGAAGCCGGATGCCGGGTGTATGCGGATCGCCCCCAGACCTGCCGGGCCTTTCCCGTGGAGCAGGCCCTGCATTTCAAGGAAGGCGTGCCAAAGCTGATACATTATCTCCGTCCGCCGGATTTCTGCTGCGGCATCAAAGAAGGCCGCACGCATACCCCCAAATCATGGGAGGCGGACCAGAACGCGGCGTTTTACAACCAAATGACCATTGAATGGGCCCAGGTGATGCGGCTTTTTTCCCAGGACCCCTGGGGCGGGGAGGGCCCGGACGGGCAAAAGGGCAAAATGGCGTTTATGGCAGCCTATAATGTGGATATGTTTCGCCGGTTTGTGCTGGAAAGCAGTTTTTTTAAACGATTTCATGTCAAGCAGGACCTGCGGCTGAAGATCAAGTCCGATGATGTGGCGCTTTTGCGCCTGGGCATGGCCTGGATCCAGCTGGCTGTATTCGGTATCCAGACCCCAAGGCTGCGGCTGAAAAAATAACCGGCCCCGGCGCTGGTATTCGGGCTGCAGGATCCAAACCCGCCCGGGCGGGCTGTCATTTTTTTTGCTGTTTTTTCATCTCCCGCCATTTGTCCAGCCGCTGTTTGATCAGCTTTTCATCGCCCCGGTCCGTGGGATGGTAAACCAGGGAGTCTTTGAGCTGGTCGGGCAGATGGTCCTGCGGGGCAAAAGCGTCCTTGTAGTCGTGGGCATAGCGGTATCCCCGGCCGTAGCCCATGTCCTTCATCAGCCTTGTGGGGGCGTTTCGGATATGGTGGGGCACGGGCAGGGACCCGGTTTTTTCCACCATTTGTCTGGCCTCGCCCCATGCGGTGTAGATGCTGTTGCTTTTGGGGGCGGTGGCCAGATACACGGCAGCCTGGGCCAGGCTCAAATCGCCTTCCGGCGAGCCCAGAAAACGGTAGGCCTCCATGGCATCCATGCTCACAGTCAGGGCCCGGGGATCTGCGTTGCCGATGTCTTCTGAGGCAAACCGCACCATGCGCCGGGCAATGTAGAAAGGATCCTCTCCTGCGGCCATCATCCGGGCCAGCCAGTAAAGCCCGGCATCCGGATCACTTCCCCGCAGGCTTTTGTGAAATGCGGAAATCAGGTTATAGTGTTCCTCCCCGGCCTTGTCATAGGACAGGGACTTTCTCTGCAAAGCCTTTTCCACGTGATCCAGGCTGATCTGCACAGGGCTTTCCTGTCCGTCTTCGCCCACCAGGTCCATGGCCGCAATTTCAACCGCATTTAGCGCGGCCCGGCCGTCTCCGTCCGAAATGGCGGCTATATGGCCTGCAGCCTCATCCGTGATTGTCAGGCCCGTCTCGCCAAGCCCGCGCTTGGTATCGGAGAGGGCGCGCATGACAAGGGTTTTGATTTCTTCATCCGAGAGCCGCTCCAGGGCAATGACCCGGCAGCGCGAAAGCAGCGCTGAGATGACCTCAAAGGAGGGGTTTTCCGTTGTGGCCCCGATCAGGGTGATCAGCCCGCTTTCCACATGGTGCAAAAACGCGTCCTGCTGGGACTTGTTAAAACGGTGGATTTCGTCGACAAACAGCAGGGTGCGGCGGTTGTGGTATTTTTTCTGGTTCCGGGCCGTGTCAATGACCTCCCGGATATCCCTGACCCCGGTTAACACGGCGGAAAACTGGATGAAATGGCATTGGGTCCGGGCCGCCATGATCCGGGCCAGGGTGGTTTTGCCGGTGCCCGGCGGGCCCCACAGGATCATGGAAAAGATCCGGTCGTTTTCAATGGCGTTTCCAATCAGCGAACCCGGCCCCACGGCATGCTGCTGGCCGATGAACTCATCGAGATCCATGGGGCGCATCCGGTCGGCCAGGGGGCGGTGGGCCGCGTTTGACTTTTCTGACTGGTAATCAAACAGGTCCAATTCAGACACCTTGCCGGACATATGCGGGCATACGTCCGGATTTTTGGTTGGTTTATCTTGTCTTGACGGATTTCTTTTTCGGGGCCTTGCGTGGTCGCTGCTCGCCGCGTTTTCGCAGCCACAGCCGGATGGGCACCATGTCCAGGCCGGCCGCTTCCCGGATCTGGTTGATCAGGTAGCGCTGGTAGGAAAAATGCACGCCTTCCGGGTAATTGACGAAACAGACAAACGTAGGCGGCCGGGTGCCGGTCTGGGCGGCGTAATAGAATTTCAGGCGGCGGCCGTGGTGCATGGAAGGCTCGGTGCGGGTGGTGGCCGCCTCGATGATCCGGTTTAAGGGGCCGGTGCCGATGCGGCGGGTGTACTGGTCGTATACCGCATCCGCGAATTCAAAAATCTTGGGCACCCGCCGGCCGGTTAACGCGGATATGGTCAGAATCGGGGCAAAGCTCAAATACTTGGCCTGATAGCGGATATCTTCCTTGATCTGCTTGAAAACCCGGTCGGATTTTTCCACCAGGTCCCACTTGTTGAGCAGAAAAATGCAGGCCTTTCCCTTTTCAAAGGCGTATCCGGCAATGCGCACGTCCTGTTCGGTGATGCCGGCGGCCGCATCGAGCATGATCAGGGCGATGTCGCAGCGGTCCAGGCTTTCCATGGCCTTGATGATGGCATACTTTTCAATTTTTTGTTTGACCCTGGATTTTCTGCGGACCCCGGCGGTGTCAATGAGCAGGTAGGGCCGGCCGCTGACCCGGCACAGGGTGTCAATGGAATCCCGGGTGGTGCCGGCCTGCTCGCTGACAATAACCCGGTCTTCTCCCATGATCCGGTTGATCAGCGATGATTTGCCCACGTTTGGACGCCCGACAACCGCCATGCGGACCGGCTCGCTTTCCGCTTCTGTTTTGGTTTCCGGCAGGGCGGCGGTCACGTCGTCGAGCAGTCCGGCAACCCCGTGTCCGTGAGCAGAGGACAGGGCATACAGGGGTTCTGCGCCCAGGGCGTAAAACTCGTAGAGATGCTCTTCCCGGCCGGGATGATCGATTTTGTTGACCGCAAAAAAAACAGGGATTGAAAATCCGCGCACCAGGTCCACCAGGTCCCGGTCAAAGGCGGAAATGCCGTTTGCACCGTCAAACAGCAGAATCAGGGCATCGGCGTCTGCAATGGCCTGGCGGATCTGGTCATGGGTTTTTTGGGCAAATGCGTCCTTGTCTGCGGCAAAAAAGCCACCGGTATCCACAATGTCAAAATCCACATCATTCCAGGATGCAGCAGCGTAGTGACGGTCCCGGGTTACGCCGGGAAAATCGTCAACAAGGGCGCTGCGGGTTTTGGTCAGCCGGTTGAACAGCGTGGATTTGCCCGCGTTGGGAGGGCCTACAATGGCGACAACAGGTTTCATGAAAGCCTATATTTTATAAATGATACGATTTTCAGTGATGATAATATCAACGGCTTTGTCATGGGATTCCATGGGCAGCACCCCATAGACCTGGCTTTCAAGGGCAAGCCCGACTTTTCGGGCGGTGTTGGGCAAAAGGGGAATCAGCCGGTCATACCGTCCTGAGCCGTCACCCAGGCGCCCGCCCTTTTCATCAAAGGCGACGCCCGGAATCAGGGCAATGTCGATGTTGTCAAAGGAAACCGGCTTGCACTGGTCAGGATCGGGTTCAAATTCATGTCCGGATGCGGCTTTAAGCTCTGTTTCCATGCTGGTGATCTTAAACAGCCGGCAGCCGGTGCGTTTTTTGTGATCAAACAGCGGCAGTACCACTTCCTTGCCAAGCCGCGGGCATGCCTCAATGATGCGCGACAGGTCGATTTCCACGCCCCGGCTCAAATAAAACAGCACCATCTCAGATTCCTGGAAATTGGCAAACTCCAGCAGTTGCTCTTCGATCCGGGCCTGTTTTTGCACCAGTTCCCGGCTGTTTAAAGAAGTGATCCGCTCCCGGGTTTCTCTGCGAAGGGCCAGTTTTTTGTCTTTGACATCTTCCATAACCATTCTCCAAGTCTGGTAACCGCTGAAACACCATAGCTTAAAAACGTGCAATTTGCAATAATCATTGACGAATTGGCAGGGTCATGGTAATTAATTAAAGTTTGCCATCATTAAGAAATCTCCAAGAATTATCTAAAATATTTAATATAGGGATCTTATGCTGGAAATCAAGTATGTTCGGCAAAATTTGGATGATGTCCGCAATGCCCTTTCCAAAAGGGGGGATACTGCGGATCTGGAAACTTTTGCCGGCGCTGATGAGAAACGCCGCCGGATATTGGCTGAACTCGAGGAACTGCGCCATCGCAGAAATGTGGTTTCCGATGAGATCGCGGCCATGAAAAAGCAGGGGCAAAGCGCAGATGAGCAGATTGCCCAGATGAAAGAGGTCAGCACCCGGGTCAAGACCCTCGAACAGTCCCTGGCCGAATACGAATCCCGGATCAACGAGATTATGATCCGGATTCCCAATATGCCCCATGAAAGTGTTCCCGAAGGCCGGGATGAAGATGACAACGCCCTGGTCCGGCATGTGGGCCGGCCGCCGGAGTTTGATTTCGAACCTTTGCCCCACTGGACCGTGGGGGAGAACCTGGGAATCCTGGATTTTGAACGGGCCGCCAAGATTGCCGGGGCCCGGTTTCCGCTCTACATGGGCGATGCGGCCTTGATGGAGCGGGCCCTGATATCGTTTATGCTCAGCCTGCACACCCTGGAGCACGGCTACAAAGAGGTGCTGCCGCCGTTTATCGTCAACCGCCACTCCATGACCTGCACCGGTCAGCTGCCCAAGTTTGAAGAGGATTTGTTTAAGCTCGAGGGCCGGGATTATTTTCTGATCCCCACCGCCGAGGTGCCTGTAACCAATATCCATCAGGATGAAATCCTTGACGAAACCGATCTGCCCGTTTATTACACGGCCTTTACCCCGTGTTTCCGGGCCGAGGCCGGCTCTTACGGCAAAGACACCCGGGGCTTGATCCGGCAGCATCAGTTTAATAAAGTGGAGCTGGTCAAGTTTGCGGCCCCGGAAAATTCCTATGATGAGCTGGAAAAGCTGCTTTCAGACGCTGAATCCGTTTTAAAGGCCCTGGGGCTTGCCTACCGGGTGGTGCTGCTGTGCACCGGAGACATGGGCTTTGCATCGGCCAAGACCTATGACATCGAGGTCTGGATGCCGGCCCAGCAGAAATACAGGGAAATTTCGTCCTGCAGCAACTTTGAGTCGTTTCAGGCCCGCCGGGCGGGTATCCGGTTTAAGCGCAAGGGGCGCAAGGGCACGGAACTGGTGCACACCCTAAACGGTTCCGGACTGGCGGTGGGCCGAACACTGGCTGCATTGCTGGAAAATTATCAACAGGCCGACGGCAGCGTGGTGATCCCCGAAGCCCTGCGGCCGTATATGGGCGGCAAGGAAAAAATTACCCTGTGAGACTCGATCAGTTTCCCAAAGACATTCAGCCCTACCTGATTCCCGGGCCGGGCGGCGATTTGATATATCGATGCCTCAACTGTCAAAAGGAGTTCGGCATCCGGCATCTGCTGTATACCTGCCCGGACTGCGGGCATGTGCTTTTGCTCTATGATACCGATTTTGAGCGGTTAAAAAAGATTCCCGGCCCCATGTGGCGGCGGATTTTTGATTACCGCAGGATGCTCAATATCCCCGCCTTAAACGGCATTTACCGGTATCATGAGTTGATCGGTCCGGTTCTGCCCCTGGGTGCCGCAGTCTGGCTCGGCGAAGGCCATACCCCGGTTGTTGAGGCAAACGCCCGGCTCCAGAAAAAAGCCGGAATCCGGTTTTATTTTAAAAACGACGGCCAGAACCCGAGTGCTTCTTTCAAGGACCGGGGGATGGCCAGTGCCCTTAGCTATATCCGCTATCTGCTCCAGCAGGGATATGTGTCTGACGTACTGGCGGTATGCGCCTCCACGGGAGACACTTCTGCAGCCGCAGCCCTTTATGCCTCGTTTCTGCACCCGGATGTCAAGTCCGCGGTTTTGCTGCCTCACAAGCGGGTCACCCCCCAGCAGCTTTCCCAGCCCCTGGGCAGCGGGGCAATGGTCTTTGAAGTGCCCGGGGTCTTTGATGACTGCATGAAAATCGTGGAGCACTTGTCCGAGCATTACAACGTGGCCCTGCTCAACTCCAAAAATGCCTGGCGTATCCTGGGTCAGGAATCCTATTCTTACGAGATCGCCCAGGGCTTTGAATACGACATGGCCGGCAAGGCCGTGGTGGCGCCGGTGGGCAATGCCGGAAACATTACGGCTATCATGAGCGGCTTTCTCAAATTTCATGATCTGGGCATCATAGAGGATCTGCCGCGGATTATCGGGGTCCAGTCCGAGCATGCCAACCCGGTTTACAAGTATTACCTGGAGCCGGATCCGGAAAAGCGCTGTTTTGAGCCCGTGCAGGTCAAGCCCAGCGTGGCCCAGGCCGCCATGATCGGAAACCCCGTGTCCATGCCCCGGGTCATCCGGCTGGTGGCCGAATACAACAGGCGGGCAGGGCAGCAAAAGGTTTTTGTGGAGGAGGTAACCGAACAGCAGATCATGGACTGGCAGCTGCGGGCCAATCGAAACGGCCACGTGGTCTGCACCCACGGTGGGGAATGTCTGGCGGGTCTGGTGGCGGCCAAAAAGAGCGGCAAAATTGCCGCGGACGAAACCGCAATACTGGACTCAACCGCACATGCACTGAAATTTGCCGATTTCCAGCAGATGTATTTTGACAACAACTTTCCCGCGGAATACGGGATCATGCCCAGGGACGAACTGGTCAATGCGCCGGAGTTGGTCTGTCCTGAAGATCTGGACAAAGTTCCCCGGCCCGGCCGCCCCTTGTCCGGAGACGATTTGTCCCATTTTGTTCAAAGAACTGCTGAAGATATTGCCATGCGCCTTGATTTGAAAAAGGTGTGATCCGGATGAAACCGCATCGTTTGTTTGCCTTGTGCATGCTGCCGGTACTCCTCTGCGGGGTGATTTTGTTTTTCGCTCCCGGCAGCAGCCTTGCGGTGTTTTACCAGAAGCATTACGTGGTGGAACGGGACAGGGACAAGGAGATCCTGTGTGATCCTTATGTGGTGCAGAGAGATGATTATGTTATCCGGCTTCTGAAGCAGCGGGGAGATATTGCACACAAGGATTTTCCGAAATTTCTCGATATTTTCAAGCGGATCAATCCCCGTATCCGGGATATGGACCTGATATACCCGGATCAGCAGATTCTGATTCCGCTGCGCATCCTCGCGCCAGGGACCCTGACAGGCCAGGAGACCGGTCAGGTGACCATCCCGGTCATTCCCATCACCGGCCTGTCTGAAAATCTCAAACAATTTGCCGATCCCTATACCGTTCAATACGGAGACTGGATTTCCCGGCTCATATCCGAGCGCTTTGGCCGGTATGGCTCAGACGGTTACAATCGGGGCATGCGCCTGTTTAAGATGATGAACCCGGAAATCAAGGACCCGGATAAGGTGCGGGCCGGTGCCCGGATCCGCCTGCCGGATCCGGAAATCAAAAAAAAGCCGTGGTATTCCGATGTGATGGATCAGGCCCGGCCTTCGGCTGGACCGGCGCCTTCTGACAAAGATAACCCCGTCATGCCCGGCCGGGCCGCCAATATCAGTGCCGATACCATTGAAGAAAGCCAAAACGATGCCAAAACCGGCAGGACGTCGGTTTCCGTTCAGTGGTTTGCAGACTTGTCCGTACTGGCCAAGGCGGCGAAAATTTTAGATGTGCGCATTTTTAACCAGGGGCGTTATTTTTTCCCCAGATCCGGGGAAAGGGACTTGTCCCTGGATCTTTCAAAAACACCGGTGCTTGAATTATCTGATGGCAGAAAGTTTCTGCTGACCCGGCGCCAGTGGATCAGCCCCGGCGATCAGGCCGTGCTCCAGGTCTACTGGCGGAACCTGGAGGTGTTGTTTGTCCCCAGACAGCCGGCGCTGACCTGGCTGCTGGAAAAGCTCATACCAAAGCTGGACCCCGATGGTTATCAAAACCGGATGGAAATCGACGATAAAGGGTTGAGCACGGTATTGCGGGGCCAGTTCATTTATCAGCCGTCGGAAGGCCGGGACACGATTTATTTAAATATTCTCTCTGATCCGGAGATGAAAACCCCCGCGTCTGTATCCGCCTATCTCGAATCCCGGGCTGTAAAGGTGCGGGATTGGGTGGAAACCCCGGAAAAGTCCGGCTGGATTCTCCATGATACTGAGCCGTCCAATGCCCGCCGCCCGGAGCCGCCGGCCGTTCAGACCCGGCGTCCGGACCGGCTGGTGCGTTTTTTGGTGGAAAAGCTCGGCTACACTTATCATGAAGACATTGAGGTCTGTTTTCCCTATGCCGGCTTTCAGGTCCGGGCTACGGCCAACCTGCTGTCACTTGGGGAAAATGCAGAAATGCTGATTGATTACGGAGATCTGCAGGGAGATGCCGTTCAAGCCATTGAGAAAACAGGTTTTCGGATACTGCAGATACAGTCAGGCTCTGAACCGGCGGCGATTCTGGATCAGCTCGGGGATGTATTGAATCTGGAAATCATGCATGACCCCATTTTCTGGACAGCCAATCGCCCCCGTATTCACAATATTTCCCTCCAGGTGCCCGGAGTTTTGGTAAGCAGCCGGGATAAGGGCCGGGAAAAACGGGTACTGCTCTCAGATGTACCGGTTGCCCGGGAGTTTCTTACATATTTTGATCAGCAGGATATTTCCGTGATCCGGATACGCTGACCACACATCACTGCCAGGAAAAAGAGCAAAGGAAAGAAACTGGCTATGGAAAAAAAAACAAAGGCGTTTGTGAAGGTGCTCGGGATTGTTTGTATCAGTATCATGTTTTGCGCCTGTGCCCATACCGGAGCTTCCACGGCCAAGAAGCAGCAGGCCGATGCAGCCCGCAACCTCGGGGAGGCCTATATGGCAGACGGCAATTATACCCGGGCATTGCGGGAGTTGTTGAAAGCCGAACATTTAAATCCCAATGATCCGCGTGTTCACAATGCATTGGGGCTGACCTATCTGGCAAAGGAGAATCCGGAAAAGGCTGTTTCGCACCTGGAGCGGGCCCTGGAACTGCGCTCCGAATATTCTCCGGCCCGCAATAATCTCGGTGCTGCCTACATCGCCCTTGAGCAGTGGGATAAGGCTGCTGAATGCTTTGAGCAAGTGGCAGACGATCTGCTCTATACCACCCCATCTTACCCGCTGACCAATCTGGGCTACATTTATTACCAGACCGGCGAATACGAAAAGGCGGAAAAATATTACAACGAGGCCCTGGATCTGGAGTATGACTTTCCCAAAGCGTTACACGGTCTGGGGCAGGTGTATATGGCCACCGGTGATATAAACAAGGCTGTGCGATATCTGGAGCGGGCAAAAGAAAACGCGCCAAAGTCGGCCAGAATCTGCATGGATCTGGGCCGGGCCTACACCCGGAAGCATGAATACCACAAGGCCATAGACGCCTACAAGAAAGCCGCAGCCATTGCCGATGGTTCCGCCCTGGCCGACCAGGCGCGGCAGAAGGCGGAGGAAGTCAGAAATATGTGGTAAAAACCGGTCACGCAGTGGTTGATGGTACCGTAAAAAGTCAGATTTCAGATGGCGCCGTAAAAAGTTCAAGATCAAGGCTTGCGCAATTTCAAAGAATGCAGCGTACTTAGCCGTACGTGAAATTCTGAGAAATTGTGCGTAACGCAGATATTGGACTTTTTACGGCGCCATCAGTGGCTAAAAGTTCAGAATAAGCGGCGGACCTGGAAATTCATCAATTTCAGTTTGGCCGAATACATAAAGGGCTGTTTCGTCAATGAGCGCCATCCGGGTGCGGGCTTCGTCCTCGCCTATGCTGGCAATGCTTGTGCCCCGCATGATCAAAGCCTCCACTGGAACCTGTTTTAATTGTTCAGATGCGTTTTCCGCCCTTTTGATCATTTCCGCATAATGCCGCTTTTGATCCATGAGCCGGGTATAAATATCTGTGTCCGGTGCTGCTGATTCGAGCAGGGGGATGGCCAATTCCAGGGATGCCTTCCAGTCCTGCGCCTTTTCCGGCATGATGCGGAAAAAATTGCACAAAAACGATACCACCTGCGGTAAAAATACCATCCGGCTGTTTCTCAGCATCACACGGGCCAGCAGGACGTCGCGGCGGTCGGCAATATGCTGGTTTATGGCAGAGACAACCTGATCGTCCATGCGCCGGCTCAGCTTCAGGCGCCGGATGTAGGTCATCAGGCTGTCCCGGGGCACGGGTATGGCTTTTGTCATGGTGTTGTCCGGAAATATCAGCAGGGTGTGGATGTTTTTTTCACAAAGGCTCTGCTGCAGCCGGTTTATATCGTCTTCTGCCGGTTCCATCCTCTCAAGCAGAGGCTCTATGGCGCACTGACCTTCCCGGTCCGGGTAAAAAATCAGCTCCAGCAGGCTGCACAACTCAGAGTCGTCCCCGGATTCAAGTTCCGGTTCCAGATCCCGGGCGGTGGATACCCCGGTCATGGACTCCAGGTAATGCATCACCTCCCTGCTTAAAACAATTCCGGCTTCCAGTTGCTGTAAAACCGCTTGGGCCAGTTTTTCGGTAATGTCCTGCATATAAGCCCCGTTTTGCGGAAATAGACGATGTAAGGGAAACAAAAAAAGGGGTGCTGACAACAGCACCCCTTTTTTTGATTTGTGGCGGGAGCGACGAGACTCGAACTCGCGACCTCCGGCGTGACAGGCCGGCGCTCTAACCAAACTGAGCTACGCCCCCGAATAACGGCAATTCATTTTTTTCCAGGAAATGGTAGGCGGAACAGGGCTCGAACCTGTGACCTACGGCTTGTAAGGCCGTCGCTCTCCCAACTGAGCTACCCGCCCCCCTTGTCCAGTTCCTGTCGGGCCTCCGGTTCGGAGATCCCCTGTCTGCGGCCGGTCATTGAAAAAAATCACCGTCAAACAGAATCTGCTTTCTACCAACTATCAAAGACGCTGTCAAGCCAAAAAGCAATCATGTTTTGCGTTTTTAAATATCGGCAATGGCCGGCCGGTCATTGTCGGACGATTTTCCCGGATCCCGGGGCGGAAAGTCTGGAAATTCCGCATCGTTGTCATCCCGGCGGTACAGATAGCTGCCTTCCTCCACCACAATGGCCCGGCCGATGACCTCGTCCATGTGCTGCACCGGTACAATCTGGATCTGGCGCATGATGGTGGCCGGGATTTCCTTTAAATCCTTTTCATTGTCTGCGGGAATGATCACGTTGTGGATTCCCGCCCTGTGGGCTGCAAGGATTTTTTCTTTCAGGCCGCCCACAGGCAGCACCCGGCCCCGCAGGGTGATCTCGCCGGTCATGGCCAGATCCCGGCGCACGGGCAGACGGGTGAGGGTGGAAATAATGGATGTACACATGGCAATGCCCGCCGACGGTCCGTCTTTTGGCGTGGCGCCTTCGGGGACATGGATGTGGATATCGAACTTTTCATAGAATTTCGGGTCAATGTTAAACTGACCGGAGCGGGACCGCACGTAACTGATGGCCGCCCTGGCCGATTCCTTCATTACATCCCCGAGTTTGCCGGTGACATTGAAATCGCCCTTGCCGGGCATAATGGCGCTTTCCACGTAAAGCAGCTCCCCGCCGAACTGGGTCCAGGCGAGACCGGTGACAATGCCCACCAGGTCTTTTTCCTCTAATTGCCCCCGCCGGTACTGGACCGGTCCCAGGTATTTTTCCACGGACCTGGAATTGACATGGATGACCTTGTCCGCACCGGTCTTGGCCACTTTGCGGGCGATTTTCCGGCAGATGGAGGCGATTTCGCGCTCCAGGTTGCGAACCCCGGCCTCCCGGGTATAATTGCGGATAACGGTGTAAACGGCATTTTTGGAAAATTTGACATTTTCCACGTCCAGGCCGTTTAGCCGGATCTGCTTGGGCACCAGAAACAATTCAGCGATATTGTACTTTTCATATTCGGTGTAGCCCGGCAGGCGGATGATTTCCATCCGGTCCTGCAGGGGCACGGGAATATCGGGCAGGGTGTTGGCCGTGGTGATAAACAGGATATCAGACAGGTCATAGTCCATATCCAGGTAATGATCGTTGAATGCGTAATTCTGCTCCGGATCCAGCACCTCAAGCAGGGCTGCGGAGGGATCTCCCCGGAAATCCATGCTCATTTTGTCCACTTCATCCAGGCAGAACACCGGATTGTTGGCACCGGCCTTGCGCAGGCTCTGGATGATCTTGCCGGGCATGGCGCCGATATAGGTGCGCCTGTGGCCGCGGATTTCCGCCTCGTCGCGTACGCCGCCAAGCGAAAGACGGACAAATTCCCGGCCCGTGGCCCGGGAGACCGATTTGGCCAGGGATGTCTTGCCCACCCCGGGCGGGCCCACCAGGCAGAGGATCGGGCCGCGGATTTTTTTCACCAGGGCCTGAACCGCGAGGTATTCCAGGATCCGCTCCTTGGGCCGTTCCAGCCCGTAATGGTCCTCGTCGAGAATTTTTTCGGCTTCGTCAATGTCTTCTGAAATTTCGCTTTTTTCAAACCAAGGAAGGCTCAGAATCCAGTCAATGTAATTGCGGGTCACCGTTGCCTCGGCTGACATGGGCGTCATGCGCTTGAGTTTGTTAAACTCGTGGCGGACTTTTTCCTCTGCCTCTTCAGGCAGCTCTTTGTTTTCAATCCGCTCTTCGAGCTCTTTTAACTCGTTGTCCTCGGACTCGTCTTCGCCCATCTCCTTTTTAATGGCCCGGATCTGCTCGTTGAGATAGTAGTTTTTCTGGCTCTGCTCCATCTGCTTTTTGATCCGGTTTTTGATCCGCTGATCGGTCTGGAGGATTACGGTCTCCTGATTGATCAGCTCGATGAGATAGGTGAGCCGTTCGGTCAGCGACTGGGTTTCAAGCAGCTGCTGGTTGTCCCGGGCCTTGAAGGAAAACTGGGCCGCAGCGGTGTAGAGCAGCTCCACCGGATCGGTGAGATTGGAGATGGTCTCAACGGTTTCCTTGGATATGTTTTTGTTTTGCTGGGTGTAGGCCTTGAAGGCATCCACCACGTTGCGCAGGTATGCCTCTCTTTCGCCTTCCTCGAGGTCAGGCTCTTCGAGAAGCTCCAGGTGGACTTTAAAGAAACTTTCGTTTGTTTCAAAATCCGTTATTCTCGCCCGATGTTTGCCCTCCACCACGGTTTTGACCGTGCCGTCGGGCAGGCGCAGCATCTGGAGCACCTTGGCCACGGTCCCGATCCGGTTGATGTCTTTTTGCTTGGGGTGATCCTCTCCCGGATTGGTCTGGGTGGCCAGGAAAATGTATTTTTCCTCGTCGTTCATGGCCTCGGACAACGCATTAATGGATTTGGTCCGGCCCACAAATAACGGCGAGACCATATGGGGAAACACCACAATATCGCGAAGGGGCAGAAGCGGCAGTACCGCACCGCCTTCCTGGTGATCGCTGGTTTTGAATATCTTGGGTATATTGATCATAAGTTTATTTGATGACACTTTCATGGGTTTGGTGCAAAACCGCCGGTTGTCGGCGGTTTTGCACATTGGGATCGAAAACGCGAAAGGAGGAGGAAAGAAGATGTGTTCAGGCAGGGACGGTTATGCCTGTTTCTTGGATTCCTGCTCATAGAGCAGTATCGGCTCCTCCCTGTTGAGCACAACTTCTTCGCCCACCACACATTCTTTTACACCGGGAATTGAGGGCAGCTTGTACATAATATCCAGCATTGTGGACTCGATAATGGCCCGCAACCCCCGGGCGCCGGAATTTCGCTTCATGCTTTGATTGGCAATGGCGGCAAGGGCGCTGTCAGTAAAGCGCAAATTGACGCCCTCGATTTCAAACAGCTTCTGGAACTGCTTTATAAGCGCATTTTTGGGTTCCGTCAAAATCTTGATCAGGGCCTGCTCGTCGAGATCCTGCAAGGTCGCCACAATGGGCAGCCGACCCATGAATTCCGGGATCAGGCCGAACTTGATCAGGTCCTCGGTTTCCACCATCTGCAGCAGGTCACTGGTGGAGCGGTCCTGCTGGCTGACAATATTGGCGCCAAAGCCCATCATGTGAGATCCCGTGCGGCGCTCGATAATTTTGTCCAGGCCCGTGAATGTGCCGCCGCAGATAAACAGAATGTTGCTTGTATCCACCTTGACAAAATCCTGCTGGGGATGCTTGCGCCCCCCTTTTGGCGGAACACTTGCCTGGGTGCCTTCGATGATTTTCAGCAAAGCCTGCTGCACGCCCTCGCCGGACACGTCCCGGGTAATCGAGGGATTGTCGGACATCATGGCGATTTTGTCAATTTCATCGATGTAGACAATGCCGCGCTGGGCTTTTTCCACGTCGTAATCGGCATTCTGCAGCAGCGCCAGGATGATGTTTTCCACATCCTCGCCCACATAGCCGGCCTCTGTGAGGCTGGTGGCATCAGCAATGGTAAACGGCACATTCAGAAACCGGGCCAGTGTCTGGGCCAGAAGCGTTTTGCCGCAGCCGGTTGGCCCGATGAGCATGATGTTGCTTTTGTGCAGTTCCACCTCATCGGTGGCCAGTTTCGAGTCCAGCCGCTTGTAATGGTTGTGAACCGCAACAGACAGCACCTTTTTGGCATGATCCTGCTGGATCACGTATTCATCGAGCTGGTTTTTAATGTCAGCGGGCGTGAGTATCCGGTCGGAAATATCAATGTCCTTGATGTTTTCCTCTTCAATAATCTCGCTGCACAGCTGGATGCACTCATCGCAGATATAAACCGCAGGGCCGGCAATCAGTTTTTTGACCTCCTGCTGGTTTTTACCGCAAAATGAGCAGAAGAGGTTGTCGTTTCCTTCTCCGCCCTTATATGATGACATGTAATGCCTCCTTAATCACTGATTTTATCGAGATCGTCACGGTTGTTGATTACGTGGTCCACGATCCCGTATTCGGACGCTTCCAGACCGCTCATGAAAAAATCCCGGTCCGTGTCTTTTTCAATCTTTGAAAAATCCTGCTTTGTGTGAAATGAAATGATTTCATTGAGTCTTTGTTTAAGACGCAGTATTTCCTCTGCCTGGATCTTGATATCCGCGGCTTGTCCCTGAACACCGCCCAGGGGCTGGTGGATCAGGATGCGCGAGTTGGGCAGGGAGTATCTTTTACCAGCGGCACCGGCCGCCAGCAGTACCGCGCCCATGGAAGAGGCCTGCCCGATGCAGACCGTTGCGATATCGGGCTTGATATACTGCATGGTATCATACACCGCCAGACCGGCTGTCACGGATCCGCCCGGGGAATTGATATAGAAATTGATATCCTTGTCCGGATCTTCGGATTCGAGAAAAAGCAGCTGGGCAATGAGCAGATTGGCGATTTCATCGTTGATCTGGGTGCCCAGAAACACAATCCGGTCTTTTAGCAGCCGGGAATATATGTCATAGGCCCGTTCGCCCTTGCTGGTTTGTTCGACGACCATGGGGATTAACGCCAAGGTAATGCCTCCTTGTTAACAGGTTAAGATTTGATGGCGCCGTAAAAAGTCCAATATCTGCGTTACGCGCAATTTCTCAGAATTTCACGTACGGCTAAGCACTCTGCATTCTTCGAAATTGCGCAAGCCTTGATATTGAACTTTTTACGGCACCATCTGAAATCAAATTTTTACGGTGCCATCAGCTTTCATCCGTGGTTTCGGTTTCGGGTTCCACTTCTTCGATGTTTGCATGATTAATAATAAGATCGATGACCTGTTTTTCAAGTAATGCATGCTTAAAACCGTCAAGACGCTCGGGATTTTGCTTGTAATAGGACTTGATCATGTCTGCGGGCTGTCCGGTGGACTCGGCGATTTTTTCATATTCCGGCTCCAGCTGGTCATCGGTGACCTCCAGATTTTCCTGCTCTATGATTTTGTTGAGCAGAAGATGCCGCCGTACCTGCTGTTCAGCCACTCCCCGGTACTGGGCTTCCATGTGCTCACGGGTCAGGCCCAGCTGCTCCATGGAAAGTCCGTTCTGTGAGAATTTCATTTCTGCATCCCGGATGATTTCATCCATTTCAGAGCGCACCAGAACTTCGGGAATTTCAAATTCTTCGGTGAGCAGTTGATTGAATATCTGTTCCTGCAGTTCCTGGTCTGTCCGCTTCTGGTAGCCCTGTTCCAGATGGCTGCGGATTTCAGCGCGAAGGTCCGCAAGGGTTTCATATTCGCCGAAGTTTTTGGCAAATTCGTCGTCCACGGGCGGCAGGATTTCCTGGCGCAATTCCTTTAAAGTCACATGATATGTGATTTCTTGTCCGGCCAGCTCGGGTTTTTGGTAATCTTCGGGAAATTTTACTGTAATTTCCTTTTCCTCGCCGGGCTGCATGCCCTCGATGGCCTTGTCGAAATCTTCGGGAAAACCCGATGCCCCCAGCTTGATGGTGTCATCGGTTGTCAGGGGAGCGTCATCTGCGGGTTGGCCGTCTTTGAATCCCTGGTGATCAATGACAACATAATCATCCTTGACCACAGGGCGCTGTTCCTCCACGGGTTCATACCTGGCCAGGTGCTGGCGAAGACGCTCGATCTGGGAATCGATCTCGGATTCATCCACCCGGTAAACCGTTTTTTTCAGGTTCAGGCCCTTGTATTCCACCTCTGGCAGCTCGGGTTTGAGCTCCACTGTGGCCGCATATTTGTAGTCGCTTTCCGGGTCAAGATCCGGAGCGTCCACATCCGAGGTTTCCAGCACCATCAGGTCGGCCTCCTTTATAGCCTCGGGAAACGATTCCTGGACCAGTGAAGAGGCCACGTCTGCATGCACATCCTTTTTAAAGTGCCGCTCCAGTACGGAACGCGGGGCCTTGCCGGGACGATAGCCTTTGAGCTTTGCGGTTTTTTTGAGCTGCTTATAGGCTTCATCGAGTTTATCGGTGACCTGCTGCCGGGGCAGCTCCACGTGGACTTTCTTTTTGACACTGCTTACGTCTTCAACTTTTACCTGCATGATGTTCCTTTCCAGCCATATGGGTCTGAGATTCTGTTCCCGCATTTTCTGCGGAAAGAAAGTTATCGGATTGGTGCGAGAGGGGAGACTCGAACTCCCACTCTTTTTCAAGAGCTGGATCCTAAGTCCAGTGCGTCTACCAATTCCGCCACTCTCGCAAACATTTTTTCTTTATTTTCAGCGTTGGTTTCGGTAAACAGAATTGGCGGTCTGCCATTGACATCCATAGCATGCCGGAAGCGGGCATAAATATCCCGACATCGGAGCCGAGGAAAGCCGCACAGGGTCCGGGCAAGTACCAACTATCCGAAATTATAGCATAATTAAAATGTGTATCCTGTTAAAATAATATTAATTGCCCATAGTGTCAAGGAAAATTAAGGTGCGGAAAGATTCAAAAATCAATAAATCTTGCTGTTTTCAGCGCCCGGCGTTTCTGACCGGCTTTGTTTGTCTTCTGGTTTTAGCGGCAATTGTCAACGGATATTTCGGGGCCGCACCGGTCTGGTCCGCGGATATGCCGGTGGTGTTTGTGGATCCCGGTCATGGGGGCAATGACAAAGGAGGGCAGGGCCCGGGCGGCCAGCTGGAAAAACAGGTGTGCCTGGAGCTGGCCAAAAAGCTTGAAGCTGTCCTGGACGGAAGGGCGCAGGTGATCATGACCCGAACAGATGATTACGGCATCTCTGTTGATCAGCGGGCCTCTCTGGCCAACAGGCATCAGGGAGATGTGCTCATCAGCCTGCACACCGGGGCAAGCACCAACTCAGCGGCCAACAAACACTGCATTTATTACGATCTGCCGCCCGGGGGGGATCAGGGGCCGGCAGCCGCGGATCATGACAGCACAATTCCCCGTAAATGGGACAGAATCCAGCACAGGCATGTCCGGGCATCGGCTTTGCTGGTCGAAAATCTGCGGGCGCAGATCGATCAAATTCAAATGCCGGGTGATGCTGATGTGGTGCAGGCCCCCATGGCGCTTCTTCATGGCCTGGACATGCCGGCGGTGATCTATGAAACCGGATACATCACCCATCCGACAATGGCCGAAAAACTGGAAAACCAGGCCTACCTGGAATCCCTGGCCCGGGCGCTTGCTGCGGGAATCATGAATTTTTTGCAGCATGGTTCCTGAAAGCCGGCGTCAAGTTGATTTCTTTGCCTTGCATGCCCGGCAAAAGGATGGTAGAACGGCGCCAGAAAATTTACGGGGCGTAGCGCAGCCTGGCAGCGCGCCTGCTTTGGGAGCAGGAAGTCGCAGGTTCAAATCCTGCCGCCCCGACCAATAAAATCAAAGGGTTACGGTTCTGACCGTAGCCCTTTTTTTGTGTTTTTTGATTCCGGGTACAAAACGGGGTACAAAAATAGCAGGTTTTGAACACATTATGAAAAAACTTGGTTTTTGGGTAAAAAATATGACAAAATTTAAATCTTTTGATATGGATTAGAATGCAGAAAACGAAATTTTATACATTGCATGGTCTATCTTTTTCTGCCGGATTTCAAAGGCATTTATGGGATTTCGGCGGAGTGCTAAATCGTCTGGGCTAGTTGGACAAAATGTCCATAACCGGAAAAATCTCTGGTCCGGCTATGCCTTTTTGAGAGGAAGTTCTTTGCACAAAGGCTTACCATATTTCTGTTCCCCCCGAAAGCCCAACCCAAGCAGATGGAAGATCTGGCTCCTGACGAATCTTTTTTTTCATGCTGTAATCATTGAAATCTTTTTTTACGGCATGCAATGCAATTGCACAGAACGGAAAGCGTCCAAAAGGTTGTAATTGAATGATATGGAATAATCCCCTGCCAGCTCAAGCCTCAAACCCCTCGGCCGGGATGCTTGCCATTGTCAGAAGACGGCGCGGCATTATAAGTGAGGTGAAAGATTTTGACAGCGGCACCCAGGGCCGGCTGCATCTTGTTCGCATTGACTATAAAGATGATACCCGACCGGCAAGCGAGGAGCTGATCTGGGAGTTGGAGCCCAGCAGGCGTCTTCTGGAACCAAGTGAAATCCCCAGGGCCAGCAGTGAGCCCATGCAGCATGATGACTTTGACGCCATGGTGCGTGCCGCACGCTGGTCAGCGCTAAGCCCGTATGTGCGACCGGATGGCGAAGATGATAGTGAGTTCCTGCCCATTTGTTCCCCCTTCCACGGTGCGTTGGAAGTTGACGACTACCAGCTCATTCCCCTGCTAAAAGCCCTTCGCATGCCGCGGATCAATATGATGATAGCCGACGACGTGGGGCTGGGCAAAACCATTGAAGCCGGATTGATCCTAAAAGAGCTTTTGATCCGCCGCAAAATTAATCGTATTCTGATCCTTACACCCGCCTCCCTTCGGGTCCAGTGGCATGATGAATTGTGGAACAAATTTTCCCTTTCATTTGAGGTGATTGACCGGCATTCAACCTTGCAGATCAAGCGGTCGGTCGGCATTGATGCCAATCCGTGGCGCTACTGTTCAAGAATCATCGCTTCTTACCACTATTTGAAACAGCCGGATGTTTTTGAACAGTTCATGAGCGCAAGCAGAAAGCCCCAAGGTGCGCCGCAACTGCCCTGGGATCTGCTGATCGTTGATGAGGTTCACAACCTTATGCCGGCTCCTTTTGGTGATGACAGTCAATTGTGCAAAACATTGAGTTTCATTGCACCGTTGTTTGAACACCGCATATTTTTAACGGCAACGCCCCACAACGGGCATACCCGCTCATTTACGGGACTTCTTGAGCTGCTCGATCCGGTCCGGTTTTCCAAAACAGATGATTTAAAGCCGGCGGAAAAAGAAAGGATCGAACAGGTGGTCATCCGGCGGCTGAAATGGGAGATCAATGAAAGGACCGACCCGCCCCGTTTTTGCAACAGACGCCCTCCGCAGGCCCTTTTGCTGGATGAACATTTTAGTGCAGAGGAGTTGCGACTCATCCAGGCCTTTGAGCTGTTTCGGGGAAAAGTAAGAAACTTAATTTCCAAATCTTCCAAAAAAAGGAGGCTTTCAGGATCGTTTGCCATTGAGATCCTTGGCAAGCGAATGCTTAGCGGGCCAATGACATTTCTGGAATCCTGGCGGCGCTGCAAGCGCGGTCTGGAGGAATCCGAAAGCGCCGATGACAGCGACATGTCAGCGGCCCAAAAAAGCATCCAGCAGGATACGGCAGATGATCTTGAAGCCCAGCAAAATGAAGCTGCTGCAGCCAATGTTATTGGTTCATGGATGAAATCTTTTGCAGATGAGGTCACAGAAGAGATCAGTGCCATTGACATTGCTGCAAAGGCTATGGGTGTTGACCTTGAAAAACCTGTTACGGGCCAAAATCCGAAAACCGATGCCAGGTTTCAGCTCTTGTGTGACCAGATTGAAAAATTGTGCAGAGCCACAGGCAAGTGGCAGGATGAAGAACGCTTGGTGGTTTTTACGGAATACAAAACCACGCTGGATTATATCCTCCGCCGTCTTCGGGAGCGATATCCCAATGAAGAAGACCGTTTTTTATGCCTTTATGGCGGCATGAATGACATGGACCGGGAGGGCATTAAAAGCGCATTCAATGACCCGGATGCCAGGGTGCGCGTTTTGATTGCAACCGATGCCGCAGCCGAAGGTCTTAACCTGCAAAGCACCACCCGTTTGCTGCTCCATTATGATTGCCCCTGGAATCCTTCCAAAGTGGAGCAGCGAAACGGCAGACTCGACCGGCACGGCCAGGCCCGGGATGTGACCATTTTCCACTTTGCCAGCGAGCAGGCTGCAGACCTGAAATTTTTACACTATCTCATCGGCAAGGTGGATCAGATCCGGGAAGACCTCGGGGCCATGGGGGATTTGTTTGATGAAGCCACTCACCGGCGCCTTATTCGCGGCGAGGGCCTGGAGGAGATTCAAAACAGCCTGGAATCACAAATTGACCGAATCAAGGGACAAGCGTCCATTGCAGCAGATGCCACCATATCATTTGCAGCCGGCGGCCAGCAGGTCAATCCGCTGGCAGCGCTTGACCGGCTGGCCAAAGAAATTGACCTGGATCCGGGAACTGCACGCGACACCCTTGAGGCAGCAATGGCTGTAAATACCGGACGGCCTCAGTTGACAAAGGAGGATGAACTCAATCGCTTTGAAATCATCAATCCGGACCTGTCAGGCTGGAAAGAGGCCATTGATGATACTATTCGCAGGCAGACAAGTAACCGTACTCTCGGACCGGTGCCCAAGTTGACATTCAGCCCGGATGCGTTTTTGCAGACATTCGGGAAGCGAAAGGTTTTTCGCCCCCGCATGGATACGCTTATGCTGCATTTGGGCCATCCCATTGTACAAAAAGCAAAGGGCGTGCTGACAAGACGGCGATTTCCAGGGCCTTCGGCAGTTTCGCGTTATGCGATTCGCTACGATGATATCCCGGCGGATGCAGACGCACTGATCCTCTTATACCTTGAAGAGCTTGGCATCAATGCCCTGCGCGAAACCTTTCACCACTGGATTCAAACCATTTGCCTGCCGGTGCACGGAAATGATCTTGGCCCGCCCTTTTCTTCACCTTCGCCGGTGGTTCTCCGCCAGGCCATGGCCTGCCAGAATTCAGATGATATTGAAAGGGCAAAAGAAATTTTAGACGAGTTTAACCCGGAGCTTGTGGATTTTATCAAAAACAGAAAAAAAGCACTGACCGGGCGGCTGGCTGAAAAACTGTCCAGAGACGGCAAACATGCGCACAAGGAAGCGGAAATGCGCTACCAGAGCCGCCAGGGCGAGGTATCGGCCCTGATTGCCGAAAATACCTTGGCAAAGCTTGAACGTGAAATCAAAACACTAAAGGCGGATCGAAAAGAAGGCGTTTTATTTGATACAGAAGGCTACATGGACCGGCTGGATCGATCCATACAGATAAAGGAAGAAGAACTGGCCCGGAGAAAATATCATTACGAAGAGGTGCGCAGGCAACTAAACGAGGAACGCGAACGCATCCTAAAACATTTGCTCCCCAAACGCTACAGCCTCCAGGGAGACGCCCAGGTTTTCCCGGTGGCCGTTGAGATCCGGCTGCCCAGGCCCCAGGGGGGTGCCAGATGAGCTCAGATCATCTTCTGTGGTGGAACAATCTGCGGCACAGCGGTCTGCTGCTGGATCTCCAGCGATTAAACGAGCTTTTTGCCCAAGATATGCCGGTTGTTTCAGAAAACCAGCACCAGAAGCTGCGCAAAGAGTTAAATCGGTTTTTTGACGACCCGGACGCAAAGCCCGGTAATTTTGTTTCCGTGGTTCTGGAACAGATATGCGGGCTCAACAACGCCCGGGGCAAATGGTATCGCGGCAGCAATGTGGCACCGGGGTGGACCCGTCATAATATGATCGGCGAAGCGATTCGGCCCAATCATTTGTGGATCGATAATTCAGGAGGTATTCTTCCGGTATTTATCGATTCTGCAAGGCGTCTGGGAATCGGCCATGGAAAACGCCCCATTTCCAGAACCTTGCAATGGCTCAGGAAAACAGACCACCATCTTGCTGTGGTCACCAACGGCCGGCAGTGGCGCATCCTTTATGCCGGCCTGGATTATGAAGCATGGTGCGAATGGGACATTGAGCAATGGTTTGCCGAGGGCAAACCCACACCTGAACTGCTTGGCTTCAAAGGCCTTTTGGCCCCCGGGCTGTGGGAGATGCCAGAAGCCGGACAGCCCTGCCTGCTTGAAACAAAAATCAACGAGGCCAGAAAAGGTCAGGCGGATCTGTCCGTGGAACTTGGCGAACGCGTCCGGCAGGCTGCCGAGCTTCTGATCCAGGCCCATGCGCTTGAATTAAATCGCAGCCAGGCACATACCCAACCGCAGGATATATACCGGGCCGCAGTCCGTATTATAATGCGCATGGTGGTGGTATTGTTTGCAGAAAGCCGCGAAGAGCTGCTTCCAACCGATCATCCGGTTTATCAAAGCGCATACAGTATCGGTGGCCTTCGCGAACAACTGAGCCGCATCAGCGGGCATCGGATGGAAAACAGCTATTACGCCTATCCCCGTCTACTGGCTTTATTCCGCCTGATTTACCAAGGCTCAAGCCACGAGGCCTTTCCGGTGCCTGAATACAGCGGAACGTTGTTTGCCCCGGGTGATCCGGGCAGCCAGGACGGCATGATCCAGGCCCTTTATTTGTTTGAAAGCGCCTGCTTTGATGCGGATTTGATCAATGATCTGCACGTGCGCAGGATTCTTGATCTTCTCACCAAAACCAGGGTCAAGCTCCGCCAGGGCCGCTCCGGGATGTGGGTGACCGCACCGGTGGATTTTTCCAGCCTGGGAAATGAATACATCGGCATTCTTTATGAAGGGCTTCTTGACTTTGAGCTGCGCTGTGCTCCCGAAAACCAGCCGGTGGTGTTTTTGGCCGTGGGCAACAACCCAGCACTTCCCCTGGCCACACTGGAAGCAATGAACGATCAGGCCATCAAAAACCTGCTTGAAAAGCTGAAAGACACCTCATCATCAGATGCCGAAGACAATGACGAATCCGAGTCGGCTGGCTTTCAGGAGTCAGAAGATACAGGTGAGCCAGATGAAGAAGCTCTGGATTTGCAGGAATATGATGAAGACATAGAGGCTGCATCAACAGATGACAGACGTGCAACCCTGCAGGCCCGTGCCGAGGCCTGGGCTTGCCGGGCATGCCAGATTGCCGGGCTTGTTAAAAAGCCAAAGGGAAAAATGACCCCGGAAAAACAGATGCAGCATGAGCGGGCCATCAATGAAACTGCCCGAAAACTGGTCAGCCGGGTGATTCTGCCCGGGGAATGGTATCTGGTTCGATGGGGCGGGACGCGCAAGGGTGCAGGCACGTTTTATACCCGGCCCCAGCTGGCCATTCCCACCGTCCACCGCACCCTTATGCCCCTGGCCTATGAGCCGCCCACAGATGCAGCGGACAACTGCCTCATCGATGCCCCGGCAGACCGGTGGATCCCCAAAAAGCCCGAGGAGATCCTAAATCTGAAAATATGTGATCCGGCCTGCGGATCAGGGACATTTCTTCTGGCAGGGCTTCGTTTTTTAACAGACGCCCTTTATGAATCCCTGGTTTTGCATGACCGGGTGCGCGAATATGCCCAAAAATCAGTTCTGGAGCTGATCTGCGATGGGGACAGCAAGCCGTTGCTGTCCCATGAGGATCTTCCCTGCAGGCCGGATGACGACAACTTTGAATCCCAGACCAAGGCGGTTTTGCGCCGATACGTGGTGGAGCGCTGCCTCTACGGGGTGGACATTGATCCGCTGGCAGTGGAGCTCTGCCGCCTGTCTCTGTGGATTGAAACCATTGACCCCAAGCTGCCCATGACGTTTTTAAAGCATAAAATCAAATGCGGCAACTCCCTGGTGGGTGCATGGTTTGACACTTTTCTGCATTATCCGGCCATGGCCTGGGCCCGGGAAGGCGGGGATAAAACCCATTCCAACGCAGTGCACTACGAAAAAGAGCAATGGACCCGGCAGATCAGGGAATGTTTCAATCTGATCAAACAAGAGGTCAAAGAGCTCATAGACGGTCACCAGATATTTCAGAGCATGGAACTCGAAGACATTGAAAACGATCATGATGCGGCAGAAAAGGCCCTTTGCGAAATCCATGATATCGGCATTGCCCAGGTCCGGGACCGGGCGGAAAAATACAAAAGCCTGCAAAATGATCCGCAGTTTAAGGCCCTGAAAGATGCTTTTGATTTGTGGTGTGCGCTCTGGTTCTGGCCGGCAGATCAGATCGAATCCGCCCCTTCGCCCTCAAAATTTTACAATAAAAACATTTCCATTGAAGCCTGGAACATTGCCCGGAAAACAGCCGAACAGCAGAAATTTTTCCACTGGGAGCTTGAATATCCAGACGTGTTTAACCATGACGCCAAAGGATTTGACGCGGTGCTGGGAAATCCGCCATGGGACATTGCCAAACCCAATTCCAAGGAGTTTTTCAGCGCCATTGATCCCTTATACAGGGGCTATGGAAAGCAGGAAGCCATCGGCAAGCAAAAACAGTATTTTACCGGGGATGCCGCAACTGAAAACCAGTGGCTGCAGTACAATGCGTTTTTCAAGTCCATGGCCAACTGGACCAGATTCGCCGGACACCCCTTTGGCGACCGGGTCACCACGGATTCAAACGGCAGGCAAAAGCATGATCTGCCCATTGGCGAGCGGGGGGCCAAAAGTTTTGAAACATCTGCGCAAAGACACGCGCAATGGAAAACCAAACGCCTTGAAACAAAAGGGTATGTGGATGCCAGCCATCCCTTTTGTCACCAGGGGGGCGGGGATATCAATTTGTATAAATTGTTTCTGGAACAGACCCATGCACTGCTGAAAGAAGGAGGACGGCTGGGATTTGTCGTTCCCTCGGGCATTTATTCGGATCACGGTACAGGTGCCTTGCGCACCTTGTTTATCGAGCACTGCAAATGGGAATGGCTGTTTGGGTTTGAAAATCGGGACAAGATTTTTGATATTCACAGATCATTTAAATTCAATCCGGTTATTATTGAAAAAGGTGGCTGCACCAAAGAAATCCAAACCGGGTTCATGCACCGAAAGCTTGCCGACTGGGAAGACGCAGAGCGGCATGCAATCGGCTACCCGGGCGAAAATGTGATCAAGTTTTCCCCCCGGTCAAGGGCTCTGCTGGAAATCCAGTCCAGCCGGGATCTGGAAATCCTTGATAAAATTTACAGCAATTCAGTCCTGCTGGGGGATCAGGGGCCGGAAGGATGGGGCATCCAATATGCTACAGAATTTCATATGACCAATGATTCAAAACTGTTTCCGCCCCGGCCCAAATGGGAGCAGTGGGGATATCAGCCGGACGAGTACAGCAGATGGATCAAGGGTCCCTGGCAGCCCATTGACATGCTATATGCTGAACTGGGCATTGATCCACCAAAAGAGGGAGAGACCGGCTGTGCCCAGCCCCCCTATGACAAGCTGTCCCTTGCCCGGGCCGATATCCCCGCGGGCATCATCCTGTCCCGGGATGCAACCCAGTTTATCAGGGAGGAAGATATTCCTGAAGTCATTTTTACGGAGGCCTCGGGCAAACCCCTGACCATAAAAACAGGCCGCGGTAAAAATGCTGAAGAGTATGAAATCACCGGCCCCGCCATTGCACTGCCCCTATATGAAGGGCGTATGATCGGGCAGTTTGATTTCAGTGAAAAGGGCTGGGTCTCCGGTAGCGGAAGAAGTGCGGTATGGAGAGATATCCCATGGGAGAATAAGATAATCGAGCCTCAATATCTTATGGGCTCGCCCGTATACGATAGTACATGGATCAAAAAGTTTATCGAATCCCAACAAAATTTAATATCAGAGGCACACCTCGAAAAGCTAAAAGAATCCTTAGCCGATTACTATAGCAGAAGATTATGGATTTACAGAAGAACTAAACGTTCTAGTTTTATGGATATTACATCTGCAACAAATGAAAGGACCACAATATCCACTATCACTCCTTCTATGCCTTTTGGAAATTCAGCACCAGTAATATCGGGGATAGGGGAGGAATTTATAATTACCGGCGTTCTTAATTCCTTTGTGTTCGATTATGTTATTCGCTCGAGATGCACAGGCTTACATTTGAATTGGTTTGTAATTAATGAAGCTTGTCTGCCAAGTTTGAAAAGTATCAGAATGCCGAGTTTGAACACAATTTCAAAAAGTCTGTCTGGCCCGAGTATTGTTTTTTCAGTTGGTTGTGCTGCGGATAGCAATGGTTGGAAACGGAATTGGGCCTTATCCCAACATGAAAGGTTGAGGCTTAGATGTATTTTTGAAGCCGCACTTGCAAAGGTCTTTGGTTTAAAAAAGGAGTTGTTTAAATACATTTTTAACAAATGCGATTTAGGAATAGAGCAACTGTCTTCAGAAAAACATAGAAAGCATTTGTCTCCCAAAGGTTTCTGGCGCATTGACAAAGACAAGCACCCGGAACAGCGACTTACAGTGCTCTCCCTCATTGCCTTCCATGATCTTGAGCAGAAAATCGCCGACTGCGGCGGTGACAGGCAAAAAGGCATTGAAGCGTTTATGAATCAAAATAACGGCGAAGGCTGGATGCTGCCGGAAACCCTGCGGCTGGCCGATTACGGTCTGGGCCATGATGAACGGGCAAAGCAGCACCAGCCGGTTCGGGAATGTTTCGGCCCGCGGTTTTTTGACTGGCAACTGGCCCAGGACCCAGAGGAGTCCTGGCGGGAGTGCCATCTTCATGCCAGAAATCTGCTGGGGCCTGAAGGATACCAGGCATTGCTGGATCAAATTGAAGGCAAAGACCCGGAAAAAACAACCTCGGATGTGCCTTCTGGAACCCCAAGGGCCAAAAAAGTAAAAAAAAAGCACGTCCAGTTAACACTGTTTGATACAGACGGAAAATCACAGGAGAGTTAACAACAAAGGAGCAATACGGAATGGCCATTAATCCTGTTGCCTACACGGAAAAAATAATCCGCAGTTTTCTCAAGTACCAGCTCACCGCCTACCCGTTTGCCGATCCCCGGTTGCACGAGCAGATGCGCATCCTGCTCAACATGGACCAAATCCGCAACACTCCCCTGTTAAAAGGCCCTTACATCAGCCTGGCCCAAAGTTTCCGGCAGGGTGCTGATGTCTCGGCTCTGATTTCAGAAAACCTGCTTCACCCGCACATGGCCCAGATTATCCCGGAAAATATTCATCAACTCTACGGGCACCAGGAAAAGGCCATCCGTTCGGTCTGCCGCAATAAAACCACTTTGGTTTCCACAGGCACCGGTTCGGGCAAAACAGAAGCCTATTTGTACCCGATTATCAACAAGTGCCTGCAGCTAAAGGAGGCAGAAGAGCCTGCCGGCATTTCGGCCGTCATTGTCTATCCCATGAATGCCCTGGCCGAAGATCAACTGGAGCGTTTGCGCGGTCTTTTGGCCGGAAGCGGCATCACTTTCGGCATGTATGTGGGCAAAACACCGGAAAATGAGCGGGAGGTTGCCGGCCATCGGCTAAAGTCCGGCAGTAGCCGGGCAGATTATAAAGCGTTGTTTGACCGGTATCGTGAACAGGGGCGGCCGGATGCAATCCATCCTTTGGAAGAGATCTGTTCCCGGGAGAAAATGCGCACCGTCGCCCACCAGCCGCGGATTTTGCTGACCAATGTCAAGCAGCTGGAGCTTTTATTGACAAGGGGCGTGGATGTTGAGCTCTTTGACAATGCCCGGCTTGATTTTCTGGTCTTTGATGAGGCCCATACCTTTTCCGGCATCCAGGGGGCGGAAACCGCCTGCCTGATCCGGCGGCTGAAGAAATTCTGCGGGACGTCTCCCAATCAGACCACGTGCGTGGCAACTTCGGCAACCATTGTGGATGAACGCGACCCTGATGCCGGCCGAAATTTTGCTTCCCGGTTTTTCGGCGTTCCTGCCGGGGATGTGGAATGCATTCATGAGGAATTTGAAGATGATCCCTGGAATACCCGCAGAAAAATGCCCCAGGCGCCGGGTGCGGACATGCCTCACCTGCTTGCACAAACCCTTGAAATTGTGGAGCAGGACCAGCCAGATCACCAAATACGAAATATTTACCGTCAGCTCACCGGTGAAACCCTTTCCGGAGAAAATTGGGCAGAGGCCCTGCATGGGGCCATGGCCGGCAATGAACTGGCATTTCAAATCAGTCAGGCTTTAAAACAGCCCCGGGCAATGGGCGATTTGGTAACCGGGCTTTCAGAAACAGCCGGCCGGCCGGTATGTGAAGAAGAGCTGATTGCATACCTGACCCTGGGTGCGGCTGCGGCAAGCTCCGGGCGGCCGGTATTCCGCCCGGTGGTGCATGGATTTGTAAGAGGCATTCCCGGTGCGGTGGCAACTTTTCCTACTGGAAATGAACCCACCCTTTGGCTCAGCTCTGAAGATGAAATATCCACCCGGGAAACCGAGACAAATGTGTGGCGTACGCCGGTCTATACCTGTACAACCTGCGGCCAGCACTATTTTATCACGTTTTTAAAAGATTTTCTTTTTGTCGGGGCCACCCCGGGCGGCGGCCAGTTATCCGATGAAGGCGATACCTATTGGGAGCCGCTTGAATTTGCCCACGGGGGGCAGAGGCTTGTGCTTGTGGACCAGGTCATCAGTCAGCAGGCAGACGATGATCTGACAGAAGAAAACTGGTCTCATCCTTTGTACGTGTGTCGGCATTGCGGAACCGCTCACAAGGCCGATGTTGCCCGATGCCGGCATTGCGGGGCAATGTCTCCGCCTGTCAAACTTTTTGCCGTGCGCAGCAAGCAGAAAACACCGGGCTATCTGAGCAGTTGCATTTCATGCCGGGCTGCGGGCAAGAGGCTCGGTCGTCGTTACCGGGAGCCGATCCGGCCGGTGCGTGCAGTCAATGTGTCTGATGTTCATGTATTGGCTCAGGATATGGTCCATCATGCCGAGCGTCAGCGGCTCCTCTTGTTTGCGGACAATCGTCAGGATGCAGCTTTTCAGGCCGGTTGGATGAAGGACCATGCAAGACGCTTTAGATTGCGTGCGCTTATGGCCGAGGCAATGAAGCAGGGTCCGGTATCTGTGGGCGATATGGTGATGAAAATCGATGATATGCTCGATGCCAGCGATGGATTGTCCCGGGCATTGATCCCCGAAGTCTGGCGGGTGGTAGATAAGGCCGGATCCGGCGGGGTCCATGAGGATGAACGCAGACATTTCCTGCGGATTCAGGTTTTACGGGAAGTCACAACTGCGGCAAACCAGCAGAAGGGCCTGGAGCCCTGGGGCCGCTTGAAGATCACGTATCAGGGTCTTGAAGCAGGCAGCCGGTTTATTCAGCAATGGTCCCGGGAGTTGGGGTTGCCGCCGGACGATCTCAGGGGCGGAATTGAAAACCTCCTGGATCAGCTTCGGCGCCAGCGGCTTTTGCTGGACAACCGGCGGGGCATTTTCAGCCGGTGGTGGAATGAGGGCGACCGGGAAATTCAGCGTGGGTATATGCCCATACCCCCGGGTCCCCAGGGGATGAAGCTTCGGCGGGAAAATGCTGACGACAAACGGTATGTGCGGGCTTGGCTGACGGACAGGGCCTCGCTGGTCCGCGAGATTGCCCAGAAATGGGGTGCTCCTGACGATAAGCTGACAGATTTTGTGGAACAGCTGTGGAATTATCTGACCGATGAAGCCGGCCTGCTGGTGCCGGTAACATTAAAATCCAACAAAGATCGTCCCCTGGCCAACTGCAGCGGGGTTTACCAGATCGATGCGGTCAAACTGCTGTTAAGTGAAAACCATGGATACTATCATTGCAGAAAGTGCCGCAGAAAGGTGTCCCGCCGTCCTCCGCATGATTTGTGCATGGCCTGGCACTGCCACGGCGAATTGACCTTTGTCTCCGAAGATCCGGACAATTATGATCTGCAGCTTCTAGATGAAGGTTATTCCATGCTGCGGCCGGAAGAACACACAGCCATGGTGCCCCAGAGCCAGCGTGAAAGAATTGAAAACTGGTTTAAGGGCAGTGGCGAGCGGGTTAATACCCTTGTCTGCACCCCGACCCTGGAGCTTGGGGTGGATATCGGGGCTCTTGATTCGGTTCTTTTGCGCAATGTCCCGCCGCTTCCGGCCAACTACTGGCAGCGGGCCGGGCGGGCCGGAAGACGGCATCGGATGGCGGTAAACATCACCTATTGCCGCCCGGCGTCCCATGACCGGGCCTATTTCCAGGATCCTGTGAAAATACTGGACGGCCGGGTGGATCCCCCTGCATTTAATCTTCGAAATGAAGTCATGGTGGCAAAACATGTTCATGCCACTGTTATTTCCCGCCTTTTTCAATTGGGCCGCGATGTAAACGGCACAGACAAGGATGAACTTAGAAAAATTAATGAAACCCTTCGGCAGATGCTGCCGGGAAGGATTTCTTCCTATCTTTTCGGGGCAGACGGCCTTATCCGCAACGATCATTTCAATGTGGCACCCCTGGAAGCTTTGATTCGCAAAAACCGGGACGAGTTGATGGATCATGTAAAAAAGACTTTTCAACAGGGTTGGCCGACTGCCGACCTGGATGTGATAAACGATGAGGCTTTGTCCACCCATATCGACAACATGGTTGCCGAATTTGCGCAGGTACTGGGGCGGCTTCGCAAGCGGCTTTTATGGGCCCATAATGAAATCCGCCGTCTTAACCGGGTCAGAGAGGATTACGGTACGCTGGATCCGGAAGATGAGGCCCATTACAAGCGCTGCGATAAGCTGATTAAAAAAATGAAAGGCGTGTTACGAAGACAGCGCAGGGAAGCAGAAGGCGTTGACGATATCAACACCTACGGGGTATTGGCTGCAGAAGGATTTTTACCCGGCTATGGCCTTGACACTGGCTCTGTCAGGGGGATGGCCGAGGTGCCGTTCTGGCAGCAGGGCAGCATGGATTTTGAGCTGCCCAGGCCTATCAGCATGGCGCTTCGGGAGTATGTGCCCGGCAACCTGATTTATGCCAACGGCCACCGGTTTGTGGCCCGCCGGTTTCATCGGGATGCCCAAAAGGATCAGCAGGAAATTCCCTTGTTTGAAGTCAATATTGAGCGGCAGGCCTTGATTGAGGCAAACGTTGGCCAGGGGGCCACAGCTTTGTCTTCTCAGAGCTTGCGGGCCATATCGGTTTGCGATGTGGATCTGGCCCATCAATCCCAGATTTCTGATGAAGAGGAAATCCGCTTTCAAATGCCGGTTTCCATTTACGGCAGGGAAAAAGGCCGCCACAGCGGCGGATATCGCTGTTCCTGGGGCGAGCGCGATGTGTTGATCAGAAGAAATGTGCATATGCGAATGGTCAACGTGGGGGCGGCCACCGTCATTGACAGCCAGCAGCAGCTTGGCTATCCGATTTGCGAAATCTGCGGGCAAAGTGTTTCCCCCCTGTCCAGCCAGCGACAGATTGATCATTTTTTGGATACCCATGAGGAGCGCTGTAATCGAAGACCCGAGATGCTGGGTTTTTTTGCAGACATTGCAGCAGATACCTTTACTCTTCCGGATTGCGCAGACCGGGTGCAGGCCTTCAGCCTGCTGGAAGCAATCCGAATGGGTGCCAGACATATTCTGGATATGCATCTGGAGGATCTGCAGATTCTGGTCATCGGGCATGTGGACCGCGACGAGGTGGATGCCGTCCTTTGGGATCCCATGCCAGGGGGCTCCGGGCTGATTGAACAGGTTCAGCAGCATTTCCCGCAAATCATCGGGGCTGCCAGTGAACTGCTGGGCAACTGCCCGTCCGCCTGTGATCATTCGTGTGTTGACTGTCTTCAGACATTTCGAAACAGCTTTTATCACCGGTATCTGGATCGCCATACAGCCCTGGATTTGATAGATGAATGGGGGGATCGTCTGGAAACTGACCACACCATTCCGCCGACACATCCCACAACAGGACCCCATGACCCAGATGCCCAGCCTGTAAATGATGCGGAAACCAAGCTGAAACATTTACTTGAAGCAGCCGGATTCACCAGTGGGGAATTCCAGCAGCAGATCCGTTTTGGTCAGAAAATCACTCTTGACCACCAAATCGGCAGCACCACGCCGGACGTCTATTTCAGCGGAGATGAAGATGATGAAGATGACAACGGGGTGTGCGTTTACCTTGACGGGATGAGCGCTTCCCTGCACGGAGACCCCGATGTGGCTGCAAAGGATCGCGAAATCCGCTCCTGGCTGCTGAACAACGGCTACCAGGTCATTGAAATTGCCTGCAACGAGCTTGATGACCGCAAAGCCATGGTCAAATATTTTAAAAAACTGGCAAAATTTCTTTCCGGCAAAGATTTGGCAAGGGATTTGGCAGCAAAAACCGAATGGTTCGACGAGGCAAGAGCAGAGTAAAAATTTTGTTTTTGGAAATATAGGCTACCTCCTGCTTGATTGGCTGAAAATCACAAAGGGAATGGTTGCTGCATATGATAACTATAGAAAACAATAAAGTATTTTGGAAAAATCGGAAGCTAAAATATAAGGATTTTGTAGAGGTACGCGAGTATATAGACACTTGCTTGGATCCAAATTTGAAATCAAAGTTTAAACAAGAAGTATTAACTGTTGATTCAGGCTTGTTGATTCGACTCATAGACGAGATGATCCGATTAATCCCACATGAAGTCATCCCTCCTTCTCCGAAACTGGTCCAGTTAAATGAAGAAACTTCCCTAATGTCCGGAATGCATCAAATGCCGATATCAAAAAATCCACCCGACAACGAACTGACAAAAAAGCAAAAAAAACAATTGCAGCATTGGAAATCAGAATTCGCCTACGCCAGTTCACGATTAAAGGGCATTCAGCTTGAGTTAAAAGAATTAATAAAGCAGAAAAACAGTGAATTAAAACAGTTATACAAAAAGGAGAAAAAATCGTTCGAGAGTGAATATGAAGAGAGATTCAAAAAGGTTGAAAAATATAATTTTCAAAGAAAAATAATGAAGGACCGGAAAAAAGTTATAAATTCTAAATCTTTTAACGGTTTCCTGGTCAGGAAGATCAATTGGAAGATTCTTCCTCCGGGAAAAAAAAGTGCAAAACGGCTCAAAATGTTATGCGAAGAGATGAATGCCAATAATCATGGAAAAAAATATGAATGGGATAGATTGAAAAGACTCTTTGATTTAAATCCCAATCAGATTCTGACAGGTGAAAATGATTTTAAGGGTTACTTCTTATTTTGCTATACTAAAGAAAAGATAGCAGTAGCAGAATGTCCGGAAGTAGGAAATGCTCTTTTTGTTTTAAAAGAAAATTGGAAGAGCTTATGCCAGTATTCAAAAAGTGAATTAAAAAAATATTTCTCTGAACATAGTCATCGCATTGTGCATAAGGGAGACTGGTTTTCAGAATTGCGATACTATCTAATCAGGTGCGGAGTCAGTGTTAGCAAGCTGTGAAAAGCAAATGTTTAAAATACTCGTAATTGGATGCCGGAAGAAGTTGAAGGAATCCTCACTAGTGTCCATCCATAAATAGTGGTTTCGGACTGCCGGTGACCAAAAATTCCATGGCATCCATAGAAAAAATAAATCCAAATCGGCGTTCGGAAGGAAATAAATATGAAATACGCCTAAAATAGGGACATTTCGGCACACCTATCCATTCGGATTGAATGATCCGGCCTTCTGAGTTCCTATTTATCCAGGGGCCTTCCTTGCCAGTGTCAGTAAATTGGCGGCAACAATCGAAGCCCATACATAACCTTTAAAAGAACGAAAGCCTTTCCATGTGCAACGGGCAAAACCAAAACAGCGCTTTATCCAGGAAATACCGGATTCAATACCGGCTCGAAAACGGCGAAGCCGATTATAAACCCATTGGCTGCGGCACATGTCCTCGACAGCAAGGCCGCGCTTTTTGGCGAAACAGACATCTTTAATCTGACGTTCTTTGGCTGCATTTAAATTGTCTTTAGATGCAAAACCGCCGTCAAGAGCGGCTTTCAAGGGATATTTGCCATAAATGTCATTCTGGCGGTCAAGCATCTGCTCGACCAGTGTGCTATCGGCCGGATTACCTTCAGTGATGACACAGTCGACAATCAGGTTGGAGGCACCGCCAGTGAGACAGACTTTGTGCCCATAAAACGTGTCACGGCGGTCTTTTACAACAATATCGGTATGGGGTTCAAAAATGGAGACCACTTTTTCTGAGGCAGGTACTGTTTCGCCATTGATGACCCGTCGCCGAGCCTGGTCCATCACACGGGAGGCCAGATCAAGATATTGTTTCATTTCAGAGGCCAGAGCAAATAGTTTCAGATCGCACGATGGATCGGACTCCATTGCGGCAACCGCTTTTTGGGCATATTGAGTCGTCTGTTCCGTAATTTTGATCAGATTCTTATATTTACTGGTCCGTACTTTTTTGGTTTTTGCATACTGAATTTCAAGCATTCGCCGTTTGGCGCTGCGGGTATGGTCATGTTTATAAAACCGTTTGGCGGTTAATTCTTCTATACTCAACTTTCGGGGTTAAAATATAGACGATATATAAATTCAACGTACTGAAATTATTATTAGTATTGACGGGCTTCGCTTTTTTTGGTACTTTTATTGCGCCAAACAAAAAAAGCTAAAAAAAGGAAGCCCGTCAAAATGAAGCATACACAAATTATATCACAAAATCAAACAGTAAGCGTTGAGAAGTTAGGCCTTCTCGCCAATATCTTCTCCGAATTTAAGATCGGCAGCATGCTCAACGCCGCCGGAATTACCAAAACCAAGGGAGCCGGACCGTTAGCCATCTTTACCATTGTTTTCAACCTGGCCTTTACCGGCAAGAATTTTTTCCAGGGCGTCGTCAGAGACAAAAGCACCCGAATCGGCAAGGATGCTGTCTACAACTTCCTGAATTCACCAACATATAACTGGAGACGCTTCACCTTGCTGCTGGCTGTTAAAATTCATCTACTGATCCGAAGCCTGCTCGACGCGCCGGCAGAAGAAGAAGTGTTGATTTTTGACGACTCCCTGTATTCCCGCGATCGATCCAAAAAAGTGGAACTGCTGTCGAAGGTTTTTGATCACAACTCCAAAAAATACCTCAAAGGCTTTCGACTGCTGACTCTTGGATGGTCTGACGGCAACAGTTTTCTCGGCCTGGATTTTGCCATTCTGTCTTCAGCCAACCAAAAAAATCGATACAATGGGATCACCAAAACCCTGGATAAAAGAACCTGCGGCTACCGCCGCAGACAGGAAGCCATGACCAAATCCACGGATCTTCTTGAGCCCATGGTCAAAAGGGCTTTTAGCGCAGGCATCCGGGCAAAATATCTCCTGATGGACAGTTGGTTTTCAGCCCCCTCCATTATTTCCGCCCTACGCAAGCATGTTGATATCATCTGCATGCTTAAAGATCATCCCAACTGGCGTTATGAATACAAAGGACACAAACTCAGGCTTCGGGATTTATACAGCAAGATCAGCAAAAAGCGCGGCAAAGCCAAAGTTAAGGCCAGCGTCGTTATCAAAATGCCCGATGGCAAAAATGCCAGAATCATTTTTGTCCCGGGTGATAAAAAGCGCGGTTGGCTTGCACTTCTTTGTACTGATATAGCCCTGGCTGGCGAAGAAATCATTCGATTGTACGGCAAGCGCTGGGATATCGAGGTTTTTTTCAAAATGTGCAAACAGCACCTGAAGCTGGTCAAGGAAATCCAGATAAGAGATTTCGATGGACTGATCGGGCACACCTCCATGGTCTTTGCGCGGTACAATATTCTATCCTGGTTCCAGCGGCAGCAGGTCGACCACAGGTCCTTTGGCGACTTATTCCGCACTTGCAATAACGAGCTTGAAAACCTCAAATTTATCGACGCCTTGCAAAGAATCATCCAGATGGCCAGGGCCATGATACAAAAGACCGGGACGATGTCGAAAAAAGTAGTCCAGGCTATTATGGATGCGGTAATGGGGGCGGCGATCATATTCTTTGGCTTTTCAAGCGATAAATCGAATTTAATATCAGAACATTAGGGGATGCTTGTCTTCCCCGAAAGTTGAGTTCTATATTTTTCAATAAACGGGCAAGCACCCTGACGACGTCAAACAGAAGAGAAGAGTCGCTGGGATCATGAATATGGCTTTCGACAACTGTACAATCAATTCTGACCTGGCGGCCTTTTTCAATTTTATTGGATTTCGCCCATTGGACCAATTGGGTGTTTACGGCTTCCCAGGTTTGCGGGGAAAGCGCCTTGATGTTTTTATTGAGCCCCGATTTTTTAAAGCCCTTTTCGGCAAAGCCGATACGGCAGAACTGACGAATACTTTGTGAGTCAATGATATGGAAGGCAAGATCTTCATAAGTGAAGCCAAACATTTGCTTGATAATTGCGGCCCGAATCACTTGATCGGCACTCATGCCTTTTGCGCCGGCTCGGGTTTTGGTGCTGTTTGGTTTAAGATCTTGCATTGCCAGTTGGCCGATGATATGATTTTCATCCAGAATTCGACTGATGCGCATGAGTTCATCTGCTTGCGGATGATCGATTGGCGAGTGCATCAGGGGCAATTGTTTTTGGTTCTTTTCGCGCATTTTGTGATCGGCTCCTTTTCTTTTTCTGTTGTTATTTTGGATGTTTGGCGACTTTCAATATACTACAGAATAAAGAAAAAGGCCATCATAAAATGCGCTTTTTTTATCTATGACGGGAAGTTATTCCCGTGGATGGACACTCACTAAGCAACTCAGCCTTTATTAGTAAACTCAGAGGATGCCAGAATCGGCATCAGCCACTGAAGGATTGTATTTCGCTTTCCTTTTAAATGTATTGAATTTGGATAAAGTTTTCTGGAGGGTCAAATAAAATGAACCCCGGAACCAGTGTGAGACTGATATCAGATCCCGGCCGCCAGGGAATCACCACCGGAAAACAGCGGAAAAAAGCAAATCGGCTTTTGTGGCAGGTGGCTTTTCCGGATAGTTACCAGTACATCCCTGAAAAGCAGCTTGAAATTGTCAATAACAGTTTTGAGGATGCGTATGATTGTAAGGAATCAAATTATCTGAAACAAAGACAGCATAAAATTTTCGAAATAAATTGACAATCTATACTGGATTATCAGAATAATTGAGCCTCGTTGGG
>NZ_JBSRLA010000008.1:0-88191 GCF_055149105.1 Desulfosalsimonas sp.
CTTCTAAGTAACTTCGTTCAAGGTTCAAAGTTCAAGGTTCAAGGTTCAAAAGAATAAAATCAAAGCTTTTAAGCATGCGGCAAAAAGTTATTTGCAGTGTTCGGTCCTGGCTGCGGCCCGGGGGGAACACTTCTAAATAACTTCAAAAAAGTTGCTGTTCGTGCTTGGCTCTAAAATTTTCGCATGATGCCGACCCGGTGGCGGTTTGCTCCCTGCTGACCGCTTGCGCGCTCAATGCGACTCGCAACCCACCCCCGGGCCGGCATCATGGCCGACTGTGTGCAAAGTTTCACACCAAGGAGGTCCGGAGCAACACATATAAACAACTTCAGAAAAAGTTACTGGTATAGCCCGGCCGCAGGGTTTCCTTCCTGTCAGCTCACGGTGACGGCAATGCCGTTTAACACGGCTGTGGCAGACAGGGGATCCACTGCCCCCGGCACAATGCGGTTGGTGTTGACACCCGGATTTGCCCCGGCCACCTGCATCTGCATTCCTTCCATGTCATGGCCCCATCCGTGGGGCAGGCTCACCACCCCTTCCATGACCCGGTCTGTGATTTCCACCGGCGCGCTCACGCTGCCGGCATCTGATGTGATCTGTGCTGTCTGCCCGTTTTGGAGTCCCAGCCGGGCGGCATCTTCGGGGTTGACCTGCAGGGTGCACGGGTTTTTTGCCGATAAAGCCGGTATGTTGTGCATCCAGGAATTGTTGGTGCGCAAATGCCGACGCCCGATCAGGCGCAGGGGCCGGCCCGTGTCTGAACTGGTTTCCTCCGGATTTCCCAGATCTGCCATGGCCTTTTGAAACACGTCAGCAAGCAAATGGATTTTTCCGTCCGGGTTGGAAACAGCGCTGTCAATCCAGGATTCAAGGGGGCCCAGGTCCACGCCCCTGGGGCTGGCAAGCAGTTTGTCCAGGCTCAGCCCGTCTGGCTTAAGACCGAAATTGTCTCCGTAAGGGCCGATGCGCAAAAGCAGGTCCAAAACCCGTTCCGGTCCCCTGCGGCCGGAAAGCATGCCAATCAGGGAGTCCGGGCTGACCCCGGCTTTTTGCTCTCCGCCCATGGCCGAAATCACGCCGGCTGCCAGCTGGCTGACCATGGCATCGGCAATTTCTCCCGGATCGGCCGACGCCCCCCGGCCCTGGCCGATCAGGGCCAGGTGGGCCAGAATTTCCCATTTGTCTTTTTCTTCCGGCCCTTTTTCAAATATCGGCGGGCAATAGGCTGCAAAATTGCGCACAGACAGGCCGTGGAAGAAAACATCGTAATGGCCGTGGCTCAAAATTGAAGCCGGCGGCAGGATTACATCGGCCCTGCGGGTGGACTCGTTAATGTAGTAATCTACGCTGACCATGAAATCAAGCCCGGCCATGGCCGCATCCAGGCGGTCGCTTTCAGGCACGGCCACCACCGGATTGCCGGCCACTGTGACAAGAGCCCGGATTTGCCCGTCTCCCGGGGTCTCCATTTCTTCGGCCATCAGTGCCGCCGGCAGTTCCCCGCAGACTTCCGGTGCATCCGACACCCTTGAGCGCCACCGGCCGGTGGCAAAGCCCTTTCTGGCAATGCTGCCGTCAGGCACGTGGGGGGCTTTGGGAAAACCCGTGCCGCCTTTGGCATCCAGGTTGCCGGTGAGGATGTTGATGACCTCGATGAGCCAGGAGCAAAGGGTTCCAAAGGCGGCGGTGCAGGTTCCCATGCGGCCGTAGACCGCACATTTATCAGCCTGGCCGATTTTTTCAGCCAGGAGGGTGATCTCATCTTCGGCCACCCCGCACAGGGGTGCAGCCGCCTGGGGGGTCCAGGGGGAAACCGCTTCCTTGAGGGCGGAAATGTCTGCGGGACCCAGAAAATCAGATAGATGCCCGGGTTTGACCATATCCCGGGCAAACAGCACGTTGACAATGGCACACAGCATGTACACATCTGTTCCCGGCCGGATAAACAAATGCTGGTCTGCGGCCTCTGCGGTTCGGGTTCTGGCCGGGTCGATGACAATCATTTTGCCGCCCCGGCTCTGCAGGTCCCGGACCCGGCCCGGCATGTCCGGGGCGGTCATGAGACTGCCGTTGGAAACATACGGGTTGGCCCCGAAGACCACAAACAAATCCGTGCGGTCGATATCCGGCACAGGGATTCGGCCCGGGTGCCCGTAGAGCCATCCGCAGGCGGCCATCTTGGGCATCTGGTCCACCGTGGAGGCGGAGTAGAAGTTTTTGGTTTTAAATGCCTTTGCCATGGGGCGGACAAACATGCCGCCGGCCATGGTGTGGGTATTGGGGTTGCCCAGGTATATGGCCACGCTGTCGTTTCCATGGGCCTTTCGGATGCGGGTGAGGTTTTCTTCCACCAGGGCCAGGGCCTCGTCCCAGCCCGCCTTTCGAAATTGGCCGTTTTCCCGGATCATGGGAGAGGTCAGACGGTCCGGGTCTTCGTGGAGGTCTTTTAGGGCAATGCCCTTTGGGCAGCAAAATCCCTTGCTCATGGGATGCTGCTGATCTCCCCGGATTTTTTCCACGCGGTTTTCCGACAGGGTGATTTCCAGGCCGCAGCCGGCCTCGCACAGGGGACAGGTCCGAAAAGCAGTGGTTTGGGTCATTTTTGCTCCTGCAAAAGAAGTAGATGGTTGGCAATGGATTGCTGGCAATAGCGCCTGATGCAAACGAAACAAAAAAAATCATACCACGTCAAAAGTGAAAATCAAAAGCGGAAAAAGGTCTCTTCCAGGTTTTTCGCAAGGGCAGGAATGGGGGCGGGTTTGTTTGCCTGCGGATCGCTTTGGCCGATTGTCCCGGGGCTTTGGCTGGAATTTTAAAAACTCGGGCTGATCGCCCTCAGACAGTTTAAAATTCCGGACGCCAAAGCCCCGGGACAATCTTTTGGCCAAACCGCTCCAATGCAGTCAAACAAACCCGCCCCCACCCCTGCCCATGAACAACTCAAAGTAAGCTTGAAAAAATGCATTGTTGTGATGGCCTGTCAAATTGGATGGTTTCGTAAAAAAGTAAGTTTTTAGATGGCGCTGGAAAAAGATTACAGCAGAAGATATACAGTGGTTTCCAGGTTGGGCATATACTCAGCGCTGCCAGGCAAGTCCGCGGGCGGGGGCGGTTTGTAAGCGACATTGAGCGTTTCCGGGATACACTCAGCCAATGCCGAAGCGAGTAAATTTCAAATTGTCCGGGGCTGGATGGATGAAACCCGGAAACGGTCAGGAGCAAAAAAACCGGCCCCGACTGCGGGCTTGCCTCCCTTAGATTGCGGGATTCTGTGTCGGCCCGGACTTCGCGATAGCTTCCCCCGAACGTTGCGTTTTGGAAAGGGGCGTATTATGATGCCTTGGGGTTTTTGGGATTAAATTGCAACCGGGTGTGGTGGATCAACATGCGTTTTTTCAGGGACGGAAATCTGCTGATCCTGCTTGCGGTGGTCATGTTTGCGGTCACCGGCGGCAGCCTTGTGGGCCCGATTCTGCCGGAGATGATCAACCTGGAGGGGGCCACGGGCAGAAACGTGGGCCTGGCCCTGAGCGCCTACACCTTTGCCGCCATGGTGGCTACCCCGCTTCTGGGACCGGTGGCTGACCGGTTTGGCAGAAAAAAGGTGATTGTTCCCTCGGTGATGCTGTTTGGGGCGGCCGGACTGCTGATCACCTTTACCCGGTCGTTCTGGGTTGTGCTGGTATGGCGGGCCCTTCAGGGAATCGCCGTGGGGGGCATGATGAATACCGTGGTGGCGGCCATCGGGGATATGTATGAGGAGCCGGACCGGACCCGGGCCATGGGATACCGGATAACGGTGCAGGGGCTGACAAACGCCACCGTGCCGTTTGTCTCCGGGGCCATTGCCGTGTTTGCCTGGTTTCTGCCCTTTTACATCCACGCCGCGGCCATGGTGCTTGCAATTGTTGCGGGTTTTCGGCTAAAGGAGCCGGGCAGAAGCGCCCGGACCCCGGGATACATGATCAAGGCCCTGGCCGCCATTGCCAACACCCGGGCGGTCTGGCTGTTTTTTTCAAATTTTATGGGATTTGTTCTGCTCTACGGCATTGTGGTCTACATGCCGATTCTCGTGGTGCGCGACTTCGGGCTCACCACCCTGCATTCCGGGCTGGCCATATCCGCTGCCGCCGGAGTGTCGGGCCTGGTGGCCTCCCGGGCCGGGGCCGTGAGCCGGCATTTTTGCGAGCAAACCCGGGTGATTTGGGGATTTGCCTGCTGCGGGATAAGCCACCTGCTCACGGGCTTTGCCGGAAGTTATCCGCTTCTGCTGGTGTTTATGGGGGTGTGGGGCCTGGGATTCGGGGTTCTGATGCCCACGCTCAATTCCGCTGCCGCCGGTCTGGTGGCAACTGAGCTGCGCGCCGGGGTGCTGTCGGTGTTCACCCTGCTGATTTACCTGGGCCAGACCGTATCCCCGCTGTTTCTTGCCTTGTTTGTAACAGATACCGCCGTACGGGGCGCATTTTTTGCCGGAAGCGCAATTGCGGTGATTCCGTTTTTGTTTGCCGTTTATATGCGCATGTTCGGCTCCCTGCCGGCCCGCAGCCCCTAAAGGCCTTCTACGGCACCGGCATGACCGCAAAGATAAATGTGCTCCAGATGCAGTGGGAGATGATCACCGGGGACAGATCCTTGAACCGCCAGTACATAATCCCCCAGAAGGCCCCGGCAACACCGGCTGCGGCCGTGAGCATGAAGTTGCCCGAGCTGATATGCACGCCCGCGTAACAAAGGGTTGCCAGAAGCCATCCGCCTGCCCCGCCAAAGCGCACCATGAGCTGGCGCTGCAGATAGCCCCGCCAGTAAATTTCCTCGCACGGTCCGGTAATGAAAAAAAGCAAAAGAATGATGAGCCATTGGGGCGTGCCTTCGCCTTTGTCGTAAATGGCCCCGATCTGGTCGCCGGCAAAGGGCAGCAGGGCCGTTGAAAGGGTTTTTCCGGCCCAGAAAAGCAGATACAGCAAAGCCGCAGATACCAGACCGATGGCAATACTGCGCCAGTTAATGCGAAAATCCATGAGCCGGGCGGGCTGGAGGAAAAACGAGAGCACGGCCAGGACAAAAGCGGAAAACGCGATTTTAAACCAGAACACCCCGAACTGCAGGTAAAAGGTCATCCACCACAGCAGGGCGGCAAGGACCACGGTTGCGGCCACGGGTTTCCAGGCAAAGCGGTACTGATTCATAAAAGGGCCTCGGCAATCAGAGAGATCAGCAGCAGCACGCCAAACACCGTGTCGAGCCGGGCTGTGCGCGCATCTGCGTCCTTGGGGATTGTTTCCGACATGATCCGCAGGATGCTGACGGCAATGGGTATGGAGAAAAACACCATCAAAGACCACCACGAGAGAATCCCGGCGAGAATCATCACCAGAATGCTGAGGTAAGCTGCGGCAATCAGGGCGGCATACAGGTAAAAACCCTTTTGCGCCCCCAGCACGATGGCGATTGTGCGGATGCGGCGGCTTTTGTCATGGGCGATATCGCGCAGATTATTGGCCAGCAGCACCAGGGCCACGATGGTGCCAAAGGGGATGCTGATCCACAATGCATGGGCGCTGAATTGCTGATGCTGGACATAATAGGTGCCCTCCACCATGAGCGGTCCCCACATGAGAAACACCGAAAATTCGCCCAGGGCGATGTACTTGTAGCTCACTGGCGGGGCCGTGTAGGCCAGGCTGGCCAGCACGCCCACAACACCGATGGTCAGAATCGGCCAGCCCCTTTCGGCAGCCAGCCACAGGCCAATGCCCGCGCCAATGGCAAAAAGCAGACAGGATGCGGCCAGCACGCTTTTGGGCCGCAGTTTTCCCTCCACCAGCGGGTGCGGCCGGTACTGGGCAGTGGCGGCCGCAACCGTGTCCACGCCCTTTTGCACGTCATAATAGTCATTGATCAGGTTTGTGGCGGCATGCAGAAAAACCGCACCCAGCAGAGTGGCGGCAAAAAGCGTCCAGGAAAAAGGCCCGTCAATGGCCGCCACAGCTCCTCCCACGCCGATGGAAATAGCGGTCATGATAAACGACCAGGGGCGGCTGGCCAGAAACCAGTTGCGGTAAAGTTCCGTCACTTGCAAAAAAACCTGTTGTTTGGCGTCAATCCGGCAACATCCGGAAATCCCCGGATTTTTGATAAACAGGAAACATACGCCAAGTACACCCGGGCGTCAAGCGCAAAAATCCCGATACCCGGAAGCCTGCCGGCAGCTTCTGTGCTGCATCCGGCGGAAAACCCCCTTTCATAGGCAGTTTCTATGATTGTGAAAAGTTTGATCGAAATTAGCGATTTGACACATAAATAATCTTGATCATAGATATATCTTAAAACTCAGAGGAGCTGCGCACGCGGCCAAACAGGAGTGATGTGTCTTAACCGAGCGCCGGAAAAGGGGTGACTGAATGAAAAATGTTTTTGCCACAAGATGGGGGATCATCGCTGTGGGCGCGGTGATCGGAGCGGGGGCCGCGATGCTTCAGTATCTTGGAAATCCGGGCAACATGGGCATTTGCGTTGCCTGCTTTGAAAGAGATATTGCCGGGGCCGTGGGTTTTCACAGGGCTGCTGTGGTGCAATATATGCGTCCGGAAATCATCGGTTTCGTGCTGGGGTCTCTGGCTGCGGCCCTGGCTTTTAGAGAATTCCGGCCGCGGGGTGGATCAGCGCCCATTGTCCGGTTTTTTCTGGGCGTGTTTGCCATGATCGGAGCTCTGGTGTTTCTGGGATGTCCGTGGCGGGCCATGCTTCGGCTGGCCGGCGGGGACGGAAATGCCATTTTGGGACTCATCGGGCTGATTGCCGGCATTTGGATCGGCACGCGGTTTTTGAAAAAAGGCTACAGTCTGGGCCGGACCCAGAAGCTTGCTCCTGGGGCGGGCTGGGTGCTGCCGGCTGTTTTTGCCGCTCTTTTTGTGCTCATGCTGATCTATCCCCGGGCAGAGGGCGCGGAGAAAACCGGGATTTTGTTTTACAGCGTCAAGGGCCCGGGTGCCATGTACGCCCCCCTGGCGGTTTCTGTTATCGCCGGCCTGGTTATCGGTTTTATCGCCCAGAGAAGCCGGTTTTGCACCATGGGTGCCTTCCGGGACCTGATTTTGTTTAAGCAGGTGCATCTGTTCTCCGGGGTGGTGGCCCTGGTGATCTCCGCCGGGCTCGTCAACCTGATCCTCGGCCAGTTTCAACCGGGTTTTGCCGGCCAGCCCGTGGCCCATACCCAGCATGTATGGAACGCCATGGGCATGGTGCTGGCGGGTCTGGCCTTTGCTTTGGCGGGGGGGTGTCCGGGCCGGCAGTTGTTTTTGTCCGGTGAGGGCGACGGGGATGCGGCCATATTCGTGCTGGGCATGATCGTGGGCGCGGCTGTCTCCCACAATTTCGGCCTGGCCAGTTCACCGGCCGGCGTGGGGCCCCACGGGATTGCCGCGGTTGTCATCGGCCTGGCTGTCTGCCTGGTCATCGGGTTTACCATGAAACAGCCCCAAACAGGAGGCGCAAGATGAGTCAAACAGTGGATGCACGGGGACTTTCCTGCCCCCAGCCGGTTTTGATGGCCCTGGATGCCATCAAAAAATCACAGGAGACGGAAATGGAGGTGTTCGTGGATACCGAGGCCTCCCGGGAAAACGTCAGCCGGGCCGTTGAAAGCCAGGGATGGAAAGTGGAAAGCATTGCCACCGAAGGGGAAACCTTTCGCCTGGAAATCCGGAAAGCCGCAAAATAAGGAATCCATATTTGGGACTGTTGTCCTTTTTTCGCAAAGAGAACAAACAGCCTCCGGTCTCTCTGCGGGACAGGGGGATTCTGGTGTTTGAAAACACCAGTGAGGTGATCGGCGCGGAAAATGTTCTGAAAAAGGGAGGCTGGCGCATCCGGGTCATGGGGCCGCCCCCGGAAATCCGCACCGGCTGCGATCTGGTCATCGAGTTTCCCCTGGTTTCGGAGCTGGAAATCGTCCGCACCCTGGAAGAAGCCGAAATCACGCCCCTGCAGGTGGTTGCCGTGTCAGACGGGCTGCTTGAACCGGTCAATGTTTTTTTTACCACTGATTACGGCGAGTTTGTGATGGTTCAGGCCGCCAACATGAAAATCACCGTGGACAAGCGGGATTTGACAGTTGTCAATATCTCGGGCGGGGGTTGTCCGGACGTGCCGTATTTAGCTGCGCAAATGGTGGGCCGACGGCTTGACCAGGCTCCGGAGCCGCGCAGCATCGGCCACACCCTGTGCGGATATGCCCTGCAGCTGGCCTTTGAGGAGATCACGCGAAAATGTTTGCCATAGTGGGCACCGTGCCCGAGCAAGACTTTCCCCTGGTTTGCGGGCAGGCCCGGGTATCGGAACAAAACCTGTTTATTGACAATCATTGCGTTGCGGTCAATCGGGGGACACCGGCACTTTTGGCAACCGCGGCAAAGGCGTGCGCCTTTTTTGGCGCAGATCCGCCCATGGCTTACCTGGCCGGGGATATCGGCAGGGGCGGGGGAAGCCGTAAGGTCTATGCGTATCTGGAGCAAAGCCTCGGCCAATGCCGCTATGAAAGCATAACGTTTCATTACATCCAGCCGGATGTGGACTGGCACAACAGGGTTTTGTTTGCTGTTGAAAACATGCATCCGCGCCCGGTGCTGATCGCGGATGCCGGGTTTATGTATGCAGCCAAGATGAGCGGACAGGCGGCCGCTTATGACGTGTTCACCCCGGATATGGGGGAACTGGCTTTTCTGGCGGATCCGGAAGCCCCTCACCCTTTTTATACACGGGGATTTATCTTTCATGAACCGTACAGGGCAAAGGAACTGATTGCATCAGCCTATGCGCACCGCAATGCATCCAGGTATCTTCTGGTCAAGGGGAAAACCGATATTGCCGCAGATGAAAACGGCATTCTTGACACTGTCAGCCAGCCTGTGGTGCCTGCCATGGAGGCCATCGGCGGCACCGGCGATATCATTACCGGCCTGATCGCGGCTTTTACCGGCCTGGGAAAAGATCCCCTGACAGCATGCATTCAGGCATCGGCTGTCAGCCGCCTGGCCGGAAAACTGGCAAATCCGGATCCCGGAACCCGGGTCATGGACATCATTGAGCAAATACCCGCCGCACTGAAGCGGTTTTTTGAAGAAAAATGAATAGGTTGGACAAATCTGTAAAAATCACCCCGCAGATGACCGTGCTTGACGTGGTCAGCCATTACCGAAAGGCAGAAGCCGTTTTTAAGCGCTACGATGCTGCGGCCGGAGAATGCATCTGCTGCAATGCCCTTTTTGACTCCCTGGGCGATGTGGCAGACAAATATTGTCTGGATCTTGCCCGGCTGATCACGGATCTGGAGCAGGCCGTCCGGGAGGATTGAAGAAATCGACTTTTCTTCTAAGCAACATCAGAAAGGAGTTTTTTTATGTTCCGCAGAATCTTTTTTGTTTTTCTCTGTTTGTGCACGGCTGTTTTCAGCCTCCAGCCGGTATGGGCCGGGTCATCTGATTTATCGGCATTTGACGGGTTGTCCGGCAGGTTGACCATTGCCGGCGGCACGGCGCATATCCCGGTGATGAAACAGGCCGCCCGGCAGATCATGGAGCATAATCCGGATATCGCCATCACCGTGGCCGGCGGCGGCTCCGGGGTGGGGGTCCAGAAAGTCGGTGCCGGTCTGGTGGATATCGGAAACACCGGACGGGCCTTAAGCGAGAAGGAGCGCGACAAGTTCGGGCTCAAATCCTATGCTTTTGCCGTGGACGGTGTCGGCCTTGCTGTTCATCCGGACAATCCCGTAAACAATTTGAGCAAAGACCAGGTTAAAGGCATTTTTGCCGGCGAGATTGGTTCCTGGAAGCAAGTTGGGGGAGCTGATCGGCAGATCAACCTGTATACCCGGGATGAGGCCAGCGGAACCCGGAGCGTTTTCTGGAAAAAAGCCCTGGACAAGGGCCCGGTGGCTGTGGAGGCCAATGTGATCCAGTCCAACGGGGCCATGAAAGTGGCGATCTCCAGGGACCCTGATGCCATCGGCTATCTCAGCATCGGTCACATGGACGACTCGGTTTCCGGGGTGGCCATCGACGGTGTTTCCCCTACCCGGGAAAACGCTAAAGAAGGGTCTTATCCGGTGGTGCGGAAGCTGTACATGAATACAAAGGGCGAGCCCGGCAAGCTGGCCAGGACGTTTATTGATTACCTGCAGGGTCCCCGGGGCGCGCATATCGTTTCTGAAAACGGCTTTATTCCCGCCGGGCAATAGGGTTTCCATAACATCAGGATTGGGTTTGGCGTGCATTTTTCGGAAACCTTCAGCCGCATGCTGCTTTATACAGCCGCAATTGTCAGCTTGGCCTGCGTGATGGCGGTATTTGCTTTTCTGGTGTATTTTGCCTGGCCGGTCTTGGCCGGGGGTGAATGGAAGGACCTGCTCAGCTTGAACTGGCGGCCTTTCCAGGGTCACTACGGGATCCTTCCCATGATCCTGGGATCAATGTATCTCACCGTACTGGCCATGCTGGTGGCATGCCCCCTGGCCGCCGGGGTCTGTCTGTTTTGCTCCGGGCTCGGGCCGGGGCCGGCGGCAGGGGCGGTCAAAGCCCTGGTGCGCTTTATGTCCGGCATCCCCACGGTTGTTTACGGGTTTGTTGCCGCCTTTACCCTGGTACCGTTTCTGCGCAGTCATTTTTCAGGCAGTACGGGCTACTGCCTGCTTGCTGCAGGCCTGATCCTGGGTTTTCTCATATTGCCCACCATCGTGCTCATCGGGTTAAGCGCCCTGGAGCGGGTGGATCAGGAACTGTCTCTGACCTGCAGCGCCCTGGGGCTGTCCAGGGTGCAATCGCTGATTCATGTGATTTTTCCGGCTGCGTGGCCCGGGCTTTTGGCTGCGGTGCTGCTTGGCTTTGCCCGGGCGGTGGGAGACACCCTGATTGCCCTGATGCTGGCCGGAAATGCGCCCCAGCTTCCCGGTTCCCTGTTTGATTCCATCCGGACCCTCACCGCCCATATTGCCCTGGTGGTGGCCACCGACAGCCAAAGCCAGGCCTACCGCTCGGTTTTTGCTGCCGGATGCCTGCTGTTTTTCATTGCAGCAGCGGTCAATATCACGGTTTTCCGGGTGCAGCAAAAATTCGGGGGGCTTTCGCGTGACGGGTAAAGACAGGCTGATTTATTTTTTAGCCTGGAGTTGTGCCCTGGTGACAACAACCGTGGTCTGCGGCCTGCTGGGCTTTATCGCCTGGCAGGGCGGGGCTGTGCTTGGCCCGGCGCTGTTTTTCGGAGATGCGCCGGCATGGCCGGCCATTTCCGGCCAGGTACCGGTGTGGGACGGAATATGGCCGGCATGCGTGGGAACGCTTGTTCTGGTTCTGCTGGCCGCATCCCTGGCCCTTCCCTTTGGCCTGGGCTGCGGACTGTATCTGGCGATTCTGGCAAAGGGCCGGAAAAAGGCGTTCTGCAGCCTTTGCATCAATCAGCTGGCCGGCACACCGTCCATTGTCATGGGCCTTTTCGGCTTTGCCATGATTCTTTTTCTGCGGCGGACCTTTGTGCCCGGGGCCAATACCTGTCTTTTGCTTGCAGGAGTTTGCCTGGCGGTTTTGATTCTGCCGTATATCGTGCGCGCCACCCAGAATGCCGTGGAAGCCATCCCTCTGACCCAGCGGCTCATCGGCCCGTCTCTGGGCCTGACCCTGTGGCAGAACATGGTTTACAGTATACTGCCCCAGGCCTCCAGGGGGATTTTGGGAGGTGTGATTCTGGCCGTGGGCCGGGCGGCCGAGGATACAGCCGTGATTCTTTTAACCGGTGTTGTGGCCAATGCCGGACTTCCCCGGGGAGTGCTGGGGCCTTTTGAGGCCCTGCCGTTTACCATTTATTATCTGGCGGCTGAATACCGGAGTCAGTCTGAACTGCAGACGGGCTTTGGCGCCTGCCTTGAGCTTTTGATCCTGACCGCTTTGCTTTTTGTGTCTGCACGATGGATTCAGCGGAAAATCGAAAATACATGGTATTAAAAACAAAAAAGCCGTTTCTGGAGACAAAGGACCTGACTGTCGGCTTTGGCGGGCAGGTGGTGCTTGACGGAGTCAGCCTGGCTGCGGATGCCGGGGGAATCGTCTGTCTGCTGGGCCGTTCAGGTTCCGGAAAAACCACGTTTCTGCGCACATTAAACCGGCTCAACGATGAAATGGGCGCTGTCACCAAAGGATCGGTGAATCTTTTTATGGACGGCAGGTGGTGTAATATCCTCGCACCCCGCACCGACCTGCTCAATCTCCGGCGCAAGGTGGGCATGGTGTTTCAAACGCCCAACCTGATGCCGGTTTCCATTGCCAAAAATATTCTTGTTCCCCTCAGGCTTACCTCCGGGCTTGGTAAAAAGCAGTGCCGTGCCCGGATGCACAAGGTGCTGGAACAAACACAGCTTTGGCAGGAGGTCAGCCACCGGCTCGATGAGCCGGCCCTTTCCCTTTCCGGCGGCCAGCAGCAGCGTCTTTGCCTGGCCCGCTGCCTGGCCCTGGAGCCGCAGATTCTGCTTTTGGATGAACCCACGGCATCTCTTGATTTCAAAGCCGGCCGGCGCATCGAGGAACTGCTGATCCACCTGGCCAAATCCTATCCCATGCTGGTGGTCTCCCACAGTCCGGCCCAGGCAGAACGTCTGGCCCAAGCCGCCTTTGTTTTTGACTCCGGCAAAGTGGTGCACAAACTGGACAAATCAAGCATTCACCGGCATCTGCTCGAAGAATGCATCACCGGCTCTGCGAAATGAGCCTGTCCGGTGAGATTGTCCTGCCCTTCGGTTTCCCGGCCTTTCTGCTTTTACAAGGTTTTCAAGTGTAATTAAAAATTTGCTGTTTCGTCATAAAGGTGAAACATGCAGGTGCGATTTTGAGAATCGAAAATATCGCGGCAGCGATAAAACACCGTAAAAACGTAAACCTGGAATTTCACGCAGGCAGTTTCATCGCCCTTCTGGGCAAATCCGGTGCAGGGAAATCCACGCTCCTGCGCTGCTTAAACCATCTAAACCAGCCTTCCACCGGCTTTCTGGAAACACAGGGTGTTGGAAGGGTCAACAATCGCAGTCTTTTGCGCAGGCACCGCCGCCAGACCTCAATGATTTTTCAGCAGCACCAGCTCATTGCCCGGCACACAGCCCTGAAAAACGTGCTTACAGCCCGCGTTAGCAGGTATTCATGGATCAGGGGAATGGCTCCTTTTCCCCGGGCCGACAGGCTATTTGCCTGCCAGTGCCTTGAACGTGTTGGTCTGCTTTCCAAGGCCATGGAAAGAGTTGACAATCTTTCAGGCGGCCAGCAGCAGCGGGTGGGCATTGCCCGCGCCCTTGCACAGGAACCCCGTATTATTCTGGCAGACGAGCCTGTTGCCAGTCTGGATCCCGGCTCTTCCAGGGCCGTGCTTTCCCAGCTTCGTAGAATATGCCGGGAAGACGGTCTGTTGATGGTGGTAAGCCTTCACCAGGTGGAACTGGCATGTGAGTATGCAGATCGGATCATCGCCCTTTCAGATGGTCATATTGTTTTTGACGGCTCTGCCAACTGCCTGGATCAAAACCGGCTTGAGCAGATTTACGGGTGCAGTGATATTGCCGCAACCGAATCCTGGACAGAACAGAGGGCAGAAAATCTTATCGCCGCCTGAAGATACCCATGGCGGTAATCCCAGGTTTTTGATCACAAAAAAGCACAAGGAGAAACATCATGAATTATCGCACCCTCTCAATTGGTTTGATTATTGTTTTCTTTGCCCTGACAGCCCTTACGGGGGCCAGCGCCGGAGAGGCCAATCCTGAAAAATTAAGAGTCGCCCTTCTGCCAGATGAAAATGCCTCTGAGGTGATCAAGAAAAACAAACCGTTAAAAGCGTATCTGGAAAAAACAATCGGAAAAAAAATTGAACTGGTGGTGACCACGGACTACTCCTCCATGATTGAAGCCATGCGCCACGGCCGGCTTGAGCTGGCTTATTTCGGGCCCCTGTCCTATGTTCTTGCCCGTTCAAAAAGCAATATAGAAGCATTTGCAGCTCTGAGCAAAAAAGGATCCACCACTTATCATGCAGTTGTCATAGGCAATATCGAAAAGGGTGTAAACTCAATTGAAGATATTCGTGGAAAGGACATGGCCTATGGCGATCCGGCATCCACCTCCAGCCATCTGATCCCCAAATCCATGCTTGAAGACAAGGGCCTTTCCGCCCGGAACGATTACAAGGAGCATTTTCTCGGGGCCCATGACGCTGTGGCCTTAAGTGTCCAGAACGGCCGGGCCCAGGCCGGGGGGCTGTCAAAGCCCATTTTTGAGACCCTGGTTCGCAATGGGAAAATCGACAAAAGCAAAGTCAAGGTACTGGCCGTGTCCAAACCTTTTCCCCAATACCCCTGGACCATGCGGTCAGACCTGGCCCCGGGCCTGAAAGAAAAAATCAGAAATACTTTCTGGAATCTCAGTGATCCTGAAGTTTTGGCGGGATTTAAGGGTGCTACGGAATTCGGTCAAATGAGCGATGAAGACTATGATGTTGTCCGCGAACTGGCCAGTGTTCTCAATCTGGACCTTGACCGAATGTAGGATCTAAACTGAGCGATTTTTAAATTTGGCGCAGGCAGCCGGTGGCTAAAACGGCCTGCTGCCTGCGGCATATCAGATAAGGACTATTTTCAATGTCTTCAGACACTGCCTATGGCACCATAGTGGAACAGGAGCAGAAACAATGGAACCGTGCCATGCTAAACATCGGCATGGTGGTTATTGCCGTGACAGGCTCGCTATTCTATACGGGAATGCTGGACATGGGACGGCTCGCCGACGGGGTTCCAAGCATTGTTTCCCTCGTGCTCGAAGGCCTGCCCCCGGATTTCAGCAACTGGCGCGACTGGCTGGTTCCTCTTGCCGAAACCTTTGCAATGAGCATGGCCGGAACCGCCATCGCAGTTATTCTTTCCGTGCCGCTTGGGCTCCTGGCCGCGCGGAACATAGCCCCGCACCCGGTTATTCGCTCTGCGGCGCGCGGGATGCTAAACATTCTGCGCTCCATTCCGGAACTTATCATGGGCATTATTTTTGTTGCAGCAGTGGGCTTCGGCCCGTTGCCCGGCGTGCTGGCCCTGGGCCTTCATTCCGTGGGAATGGTGGGCAAATTTTTTGCCGAATCCATAGAACACGTTGCCGAGGAACCCGTGGAAGCAGTGCGCGCAACAGGCGCCGGGGCTTTGCAGGTGGTTTTTCACGGGGTGATGCCCCAGGTCATTCCCCAGATGATGGATGTTTCCATCTATCGCTGGGAATACAATTTTCGCGCTTCAACGGTAATGGGTATGGTGGGAGCGGGCGGCATAGGCTTTGAATTAATGGCGTCCCTGCGCATCATGCTCTATCAGGAAGTCCTCGCCATCCTGATGGTTATTCTTCTGATGGTGACCCTGGTGGATTGGTTTGGCACCTTTTTGCGAAAGCGTTTCAAATAGGAAAAGACATGTCCCGGCAAACAAATAACAAACCCATTGTCGTTCTCACCCACTGGGTGCACCCCGAAGTGATCGGGTTTCTGGCTGAAAAATGCACGGTAATTGCCAATCAGAGCTCTGAGTCCCTGCCATTCCCCGAACTCATGGATCGTCTTCGTTCCGCGGCCGGAGTGATGGTCTTTATGCCTGACTCAGTGAATCAGGAATTTTTGGAGGCATGCCCTGATCTTCAAATAGTGGCGGCAGCCCTGAAAGGCTATGACAATTTTGATGTAAACGCCTGTACCCGGAAAGGAGTTTGGTTCAGCATTGTTCCTGACCTGCTCACCGTCCCCACCGCAGAGCTTGCCCTGGGCCTGGCCCTGGGCGTGATGCGCCATTTCCGGCACGGGGACGCTTTTATCAGGAGCGATCAATTTCGGGGATGGAGGCCCAGGTTTTACGGATCATCCCTGTCCGGCAGCACTATCGGCCTTTACGGCATGGGCGCACTGGGCAAAGCACTGGCCATCCGCTTGTCAGCCTTTGCGCCAGGCCGGATTCTTTACCACGATATCAACCCTCTTCAGACAGATCAGGAGCAGAACCTTAATATAGACTTTGCCTCCCCGGAAGAGCTTTTGTCCTCCTCTGACCTGATTTTTCAGTTAACTCCCCTGACCACTCAGACATTCCATCTTATCGACGCCAACGCCCTTCAAATGATGAAAGACGGGGCTTTTCTTGTAAATGTCTCACGCGGATCTGTTGTGGATGAACATGCAGTGGCCCAGGCCCTGGAATCGGGAAAGCTTGCCGGTTATGCAGCCGATGTATTCGAGATGGAGGAATGGACCCGGCCCGATCGCCCCGAAAAAATACCTGAAAAACTCCTGGAAAATCCTAACTCCACTTTGTTTACCCCGCACCTGGGCTCGGCCGTGGACAAGGTACGCTTTGACATTGCCATGCAGGCTGCACGAAATATAATAGCCGCCTTTGAGGGAAAAACCCCGCCAGATGCCATCAACCATCCTGTTTTGGAACGTTAATTGGGCTTAAAAGACCCCCATGGGTGTGATTGCAGTGAAATCATGGATCCCTGCATGAAAGGTGCGCGGATTTTCCGCGACTTAGTCAATGCCTTCGTATCGAAAAATTCCATATCCGTGCAATCTATAATAGATATTAACTATTTGATTGAATGAAAATAACTATGATATTGGAACAGAATGAATTTTTGGGTGCTGGTTTTGGTCAAAAGTTCAACAAAAGACCTGCAGTCCATCATTTTACGTGTCAGCAGTTTTAAATTTTTTCAAGGGAGTCAGATATGAGCAACGATTACCGCCCCATGTGGAAAGAGCTGGGTTTGGATCCGGATGCGCACGACGCGCTGCTAAATGTTTTAAACCAGGGCTACGGCGATATGTACCTGTCCCGGCAAAACCGGCCCGAAACCATGGGATATTTTGATTTTGTCATGAGCGAGGTCCACGGGCTGCGCATCCGGGAGCTTCTGGATGAAAAGGACCAGGGCCGGAAAATCGTGGGCTCATACTGTGTGTTTGTGCCAGAGGAAATCGTGCTGGCCGCAGGCGCCACCCTGGTGGGCCTGTGCTCGGGTGCGGATTTTGCCCTGGAAGAAGTGGAAAACTGGCTTCCCAGAAATACCTGCGCGCTGATCAAGTCGTCTTTCGGGTTTAAGCTGGGAAAGGTGTGTCCCTACCTGGAATGCGCGGATATGATTGTTGGCGAAAACACCTGCGACGGCAAGAAAAAGGCCTATGAAACCTTTTCAAGCCTGGTGGAAAACCTCTATGTCATGGATCTGCCCCAGGTCAAGTCAGATCCCGGAAAGGCGCTTTTGGCCGCTGAATTTGACCGGTTCCGGCAGGCCATGGAACATCTCACCGGAAAACCGATCACGGCCGAATCCCTGAAATATGGAATTGAAACCGTCAATGCCAAGCGCGTGGCCCTGCATCGTCTCTATGCCCTGCGGCATGCCGATCCCGCCCCCATATCGGGCCTGGATGCCCTGCTGGCCAATCAGGTCTCGTTTTACGACAATCCGGCCCGGTTTACCGAATCCGTGCACAAGATCTGCGATGAACTGGAAAGCCGGATCGCGGAAAAAAAGGGGGTGTTTCCGGAAAAAACACCGCGGATCCTGGTCTCGGGCTGTCCGCAGGCCGTGCCCAACTGGAAGCTGCACCATATTGTGGAGACTTCCGGCGCGGTGATCGTTGGAGAGGAATCCTGCGTGGGCGAGCGCGGCACCCGCAACCTGACCGATGATACGGGCGGGACCCTGGAGGAAATGATGGAAGCCATCGTGGACCGGTATTTTCAAATCGATTGCGCCATTTTCACCCCAAACGCCGACCGGCTGGATCATATCCGGCAGATGGCCGCCGATTACAACGCCGATGCTCTGATCCACTACAGCCTACAGTTCTGCCAGCCCTATCTCATGGAATCATTGCCTGTGGAAAATACCCTGAAGAATGAAGGCCTTCCTGCCCTGCGCATTGAAACCGACTACAGCATGCAGGATGCCGGCCAGCTCAAAACCCGCGTCGAGGCATTTATCGAGCAGTTGAGATAAGATGCCCTGTGTCAATAATTACAAGGACCTTCAAGGTCTGCCATCTCCGCATTTATGGTTTTAGCTTCATTCACCGGTCACAGCTTTTCTTTGGCAGCAGTGTACCGGTGAAACAGCCGGATGCCAAGCCCATGAGAGCAGGGTCAGATTCCCCGGCCTTTCTTAGGTAGTCCCGGACATAATAGGGCAGGGCTAAACTGAAAAGATACCGGTTAAAATCGGATTCCGCTTGTTGTCCGGATATGTTCCAGGCTTCGGCAGCGCGCCTGAACTGCTCGAATTCAGAGGTTTCAGTTGCCCTGGCCAGAAAAAAAAGCATTTCCTGTTCAGTGGGCTTCCGGGTTGCATTCCTGCGCTTTTCCATGATGTGAAGCCCGACCAGAAGCCCGGCCATTGCCACGGCTGCTATTAAAAATTCAAGGTTCATTGCATTTTATTCCTTTTTTGTTATTCCGGTCTTTCAATTTGAATTAAAAATAAAATAGGAATTTGATCCGGGCTATTCAAGAGACAGAAAAGCAGCGGTTTTTCAACTGCCGGATCGGTACCATTGAAGAACTGGACGCAAGCGGCATCAAGGCGGGATTTGCCGGTTGGATGCCAATCCATTCGGTGAAAGCGGCACCCAGAAGTCCGAGGACCAGGGCAAAACTGAGTTCACCGGCCGGCCATCGGGTATAGGCCTGGATAAACGGCAGTATCCTGTGAATCAGCCAGCGGCCAACCGTCAGCATCGCCGAAATAAAAACCAGCGTCAGGATAATGGTGAGCATGACAGGCGTGTGGTTTCCTGACGCCTCGCCCATAAGCCCCAGTATTATGGCAAAAATGATCCAGCCGACAATATCGTTGAAAATGGCCGCGCTGATGACCACCATGCCCAGATCGCTGCGGTAAAGATCCATGTCTATGAGGGTTTTGGCGATAATGGGCAGGGCTGAAATGGACATGGCAATGGCCAGAAACAGGGCAAATATCATGGCGTCAGCATCCGCGTGCCGCCCCAGGGCCTCGGGAATGATCAACGCCGCGGTCAGTGGCGACTTGGCAGAACAACACGGCTACAAAATGCTCCCATGAATTGAACTTTTTGGCAAAACGCTCGGATTGATGGTGGTATACAAGCTCATGAATTTTTTTCCGGTCAATCAAAGCTATCAGTTGACTGAAGAGGCTCGCGTGCTTTATTATGGGTCATCCTCCTTGGTTCTGGGTATTTATTGTTTTTTGGTCGAAACAACATTACCCACAAGGAGGATTTTTTTTCAAGCCCCTTCATCTCCGGGCCCAACTCGTTAAACTAGGAAATTCCGTTTTTGGATAAGAGTGATTAAAAATATGAAAAATCGGGCATCGCAAATAAATCTGCAACCAAAGCCTTTATGTTAAAGCAACCCTTTACGAACTTTATACAGTTCATGAAGGGTTGCTTTTTTATTGTCTAAAAATTGATAAGCCTGTAAAAAGTCTTTTTTACAGGCAGTGTTAAGTTTTAAGTGATTAAGTATTAAGTAAAATCAAAAAGTTATTTTTTTATTGGTTGGCGATTATACCAGTTTTAGGACTTTTTACGACTGCATCAAAATTGATGGTGACGTAAAAGTCCAATATCTGCGTTACGCGCAATTTCTCAGAATTTCACGTACGGATAAGTACGCTGCATTCTTCGAAATTGCGCAAGCCTTGATCTTGAGTTTTTTACGGCACCATCAAAAATTGACAGTCAGCGTGGCATAAAGGGAAAGTGGCAGTGCCGGTGAATATCTGCGTTCTGTCGTACCAGCCGTATAGTCTGCATATTCTTTATCCAGCAGGTTCACTATATCCAGTGCCGCCAGGTAATTTGCGTTTTGCCCGAAACGATAGGAAACCTGCGCGTCAACACGTTCCCAGGACTCACTTTTGTGTTCATTGGCATCATCGAGATAGTACCCATCTTCGTAATGATAGCGCAATCGCCCCCCAAATCCCCTTGGCGGAGTATATCTGATTTCAGCGTTAAATATGTTTTTGGGCACGCTTCGCAGCGTTTTACCGGAAAGATCTTTTCCGTCTGAAACAAATCGATCGTAAGTGGCATCCACATAACCGTAATCAAGATACAGGTGACCATAATCATATGCGCTGTAATCCAGGGTGATTTCTACGCCGTCTCGCGTTGTTGAACCAACGTTTTCATATTCGTCTGTGATCCGGTTTAGAATATAGTCCTTATCGGTCTCCAGCCTGTATACATTGAATCCGAGTGCAAGGTCCATTGAGGGGAAAATTCGAACCCCGCTCTCGTATTGAGTTCGTTCCTGAGGGTCCCAGTCTTCCTGGCGGAACGCAGCCTGCTCGGAAAAACCGGGCATAAGAGCAAATCCTTCACTGTAATTGCCGTACAATTCCAGGCGGTTTTCCAGAAAAGTCAGGACAACTCCGCCCTTGGGGCTGAAAATGTTCTGCTCTTCCATGGAAAAAGTTTCACCGCCATCCAGATAATCTGTCATGTCTCCCTGAAAGTGATCATATCTTCCTCCAAGGACCACTCGCAACGGCTCCAGGATCTGATAGCTGCCCTGTGTGTAAAGGGAAAAGGTATGCATTTCGATATTATAATCCCAGAACTTCGGGCCTTTTTCCCTTCCGGTACCTGCCAGGAGCCGCCAGCGGTTGCGATCATCATCCTCGAACATGTAGTCAGTGCCGACAGTAAAGCGCAATTTCCGCCCGGCCAGGGAGCCGGCGAAATTATAGCTTCCCCCCGTGCCAATTACATCGCGCTCGAACGTGCGTAAATTTCCTACAATCTCATCATCGTCCAGGTTGCTCGGATCATTGGCATACCATCGACTAAACTCCTGGCTGTATCCCCATGTATTAAAAAGAATCTTTGCGTTGGGTGTAATCTGGTAGTCGAGGTCCAGGCGTGCTTCCTGCCGGCTTTTTCTGCCTCCGTTGGTTTCGCTTACCGCCTGTGTTCGGTCCCGCTTGTAATCTTCTTCACCGAGATAGCCAGGTGCATCCCAGTCCGAGTCAAAAGCCCGGGCACTCAGCCGGATATCCAGTGTATCGGTTGCGTGGTACGTAGAACGAACAGCGGCATTCTGCCGGTCCCACTTGGAATTGTCCTGGTAGCCGTCGGTATGGTAGGTTTGAATGGAATAGACATGATCCCAGTTTTCATTGGAAAATCCGCCTACGAAATTGGCTTCGTAGGTGTTATGGGCACCATATTGAAGTTTTAATTGATTCTGATCTACACGTTTCTTTGTATAAAAAGCAAGGGTTCCGGCCGAGGCATAATTTCCGTAAAGTGCCGATGAAGGGCCTTTTATGAGTTCAACCCGCTGCAATTCTTCCGGGTTGATCACATTGGTATCAGCGTATCCATCGCCTTCGTTTAAGGGAATGCCGTCAAGAAAAATGGCTGTATTGGAACCGTGGGAATTGCCACTGAATCCGCGCATAATAAAATTGGCGGCTGTTCCTCCCTGGCTGTACTGAATGACGCTGACGCCCGGAGATAATGTCACTATATCCAGGGGTGTGACAAAAACCCGGTTGGTGATATCTTCATGGTGCAATACGGTGGCGGAAGTGGTTTCCAGGTCCTTTTGAGTCGTTTCTCCGCGAACCACCACATCACCAAGCTGGGCGGCGTCATTTGTCGTTTCATGCTTTTTTCTTTCTGTCGCTTCACTGTTTGCGTAGGCATTGGCCATGCAGCAAAAGCCTATTGCTGTTATATAAAGCAAAATTCGGATTGAGCGAAAAAACGTTTTTCGCATATAGCCTCCTCGGCTTGTTTCTGCTGGTTTTGGCCAATTGGGCAAGCTCCTGCAGACTTTTTTTCGGCGCATAAGCACTGCCCAATTGGCCCTGATAAACAAAGATGCCACTACTGGATTTCAAAGGTCAGGGTTGCTGTAAAACTGTATTCGTCGCATTTCTCGGGATTGGGGTACTCATCCCTGTGGTTGACTTTCACCAGCCATGCACCGGAACTGTGGGCCTGAATATCAGCTTTTCCTTCAGCATCGGTTTGGGTGGAGTAGGCATAGGTATGGCTTTTGTCAGAAAAATCGGCATAAGTGGCAAACACCTGTGCTTTGGGTAAGGGCTTGCCATGAAACAATACCTGGATCGGTACGGAATCGCCTTTTTTTAAGCGAGCCGGGTTGCCCAATGGAAGAATTTCCAGGTCATGGCCTAACCAATTAGATAAGTGATGGTCCTGACCGGAGCCGAGATTGATAATGGACTTGCTGTATTTGAGGGAATGGGTGCAGCTGATGGCATTTTTTACATCCACTTTGGATTTTCCCCCTTGATATCCTTGGGTGGTTTTTGTCCAGTATCTGCCATTCATTGTGACAACTGCGATATATGCACCGTTTTCTGCCGGCGTCTGAAGGGGCTTGTATGCTGTATCGGCAGCGCCCGCAATATCGATTCGCTTTCCATCCGGGCCCAGCATATAGGCTTCATCCAGGTACTCGTCGGCAAGAAAATCCGTGGCCGGGAATTGATGGCCATAACCCAGTGTCATGGTCACCTCTTTGCCGGGCGATGATTGATATGTTGCGGGTTCAATCCACAAATCATGTGCAAGGAGTGCAGATGCGTTCACCATAAAGAATATTATCCATACAAAAGCAATCCAACTGGAGCGCAGACAGGTACGTATCATTATTCTTCCTTTCAAAAGATATAGGTTTAACAATTCAGTATTTTCCCGTGATATGCGGTTGTGTTTCTGTATCTTCGGCTATCCGAAAACATTTTTTTATGCCCGGCGTACAGCCCGGCCGCATGGCTTGTCGCAAATCATAGAAAATACTTTTTTGCCCTGGAAGGATTCTGTTTTGCTCAGATGTATTGAAAAATATAATGGGATCATGGTAGGGTTAAACCAGAATCTCCCTTGCTTCCGAGGGGGTTCACGGGGGAGGCGGTTCAATCTCTTGCCGGAGGAAGCCGCCTCCTCCAAACTATTTTTTTTGAGACACCCGGTAAATTCGCTTTAATCCCTCCTTTCATTTTTTTGTTAAAAAAAAAGCCATAAAGGAACCAAACCTTACGGTCGTGCCTTCATGGCTTTGTATTCTTGCTATGAACCAAAAAATTTCGGAGTGTTTCAGGTCAGCTTCAGCCGACATTCAATTTTCTACGTTTCTTCGCATAAACATCGCATCAAGTCAAGTGCTATTTGGTGGTATTTGATGTTTGAGTTGAGAAAAACGGTTACGCTATAGGGGCCAAATCTTTAATCTTGACAGTTAATTTGAAAAGACAGTCCACATCTTGTCAGGATTAAAGATCTCATAACAGACTGTTGTCGGCTTTGCCGATTGTTGTGGAACATCAGGGGCAGAAGCAGTGCATTTTCCGCTTATGATACTGCTTATCTGGATCTTGCAATGAGAAACATCTGCCCCGTCGGGACCTTGGATCAAAAACCTCTTGAAGCCGCAAAAAACTCGATATACCAGTTTTATTGACGTATCGGGCAACTGGTCTAAAGAGCTCTAAGGAATGATAACCCGGTCTAAAGTTTTTATGGCCCGTCAGGCCTTTTTTGTATTGTTTTGGAAAGACAAGGCGCTGCCAGGCAAGCCCGGGGGCGGTGGCGGTTTTTGAAGCGACATTGAGCGTTTTTGCCAAAAAATCAGTTGGATTGAGGTTATAAAGGGCCGTGTTTTGAAATTGTCCCAATAGGCACTTGAGCAATACCGTAAAAACGGTCAGGAGCGAAAAAACCGGCGCCGGCCGCAGGGCTTGCCTCCCACAGAAGCGATGGCAGGGTGTGCCGGGCATAAGTGGGTTGTCATGGGGCATTGGTTTTTGTATGGTGGCTGCAATTGTCTCTGACTTTTTTGCTTTTTCAAGGAGTGCCTGAATGGTTGAATGGAAAGACAAGGCTGCGCACCTGGCCTCAAAATACATCAACGGCACCGGCTGCCACGTTTTTCTCACCGGCCGGGCCGGCACGGGCAAGACCACGTTTTTGCACGACATCCGCAGGCGCACCCACAAAAACACCATTGTGGCCGCGCCCACGGGCATTGCCGCCATCAATGCCGAAGGCGTGACCCTTCATTCCCTGTTCCAGCTGCCCTTTGGCGCATTTATACCCACGGACCGGCCGCCCGGGGATTCGGCCCTGGACTTTGAGCTCAACACGCCTCAGTCTTTGCGCCGGAATCTCAAGATGCACACCACCAAGCGCAACATGCTCAGAAAGCTGGAACTGCTGATCATCGACGAGGTCAGTATGCTGCGCGCCGATCTGCTCGACGCCATTGATGCGGTGCTGCGGATGGTCCGAAGGCGGCGCGATGAGGTCTTCGGCGGGGTCCAGATTCTTTTTATCGGCGATTTGCAGCAGCTGCCGCCGGTGGTCAAAAACAACGAATGGCAGGTGTTAAATGAATTTTACACAACCCCGTTTTTTTTCGGGGCCCGGGCCCTGCAGCAAAGAAGTCCCGTTTATATAGAGCTGTCCCACATTTACCGGCAAAGCGACGAGACCTTTATTTCCGTTTTAAATCACCTGCGCGACGGCCGGCTAACGGATGCAGACATCGAATGCCTCAACGGCTGCTGCCGGCCCGGATTTGCGCCTGAAGCCGACGATGGCTACGTCTATCTGACCACCCACAACCGCAAGGCAGACCGGATCAACCAGGCTGAACTGGAAAAGCTGCCCGGAAAACTTTTTGAATACAGCGCCCGGGTCAAGGGCACATTCGATGCCCGCACCTATCCGGTCGAACCGGTGCTGGCCCTGAAAAAAGGCGCCCAGGTCATGTTTATCAAAAATGATCCCACAGGAGAGCAGCGGTTTTTCAACGGCCGGATCGGCACGGTTGAAGAACTGGATGCCGGCGGCATAAAGGTGGGCTTTGGCGGCCAGAGCCCCTCGGTATGGGTGGAGCCGCATACCTGGGAAAACAAGCGCTATGCCCTGAACAAGGAAACAAATGAAATCGCGGAAAAAACCGTTGGCACATTTGTGCACTTTCCCCTGAAGCTGGCCTGGGCCATTACCATTCACAAAAGCCAGGGCCTGACCTTTGACCGGGCGGTCATTGACGTGGACGGGGCATTTGCCGCCGGCCAGGTCTACGTGGCCTTATCCCGGCTCACCTCCCTGGAGGGTCTTGTGCTGACCAGCCCTTTCCGGTTCCGGCAAATGGACCGGGACCCGGCCCTGGACGCATTTGTCCGGCAGAAAAAAGAGCCCGAAGACCTGGAGCAATCCCTGCACCCGGCCTGCCTGGATTATTTGGCCCGCACCGTCAGGGATGCCTTTGATTTTTCCGGCCTGGTGCGGGAAATGGATTTTCATGTGCGCACCTACACCAAGGATGCGGCCCATTCCAAAAAACAGGCGCACCTGGACTGGGCCCGGTCCCTGCAGGCGGATCTGGGGCCGGTCCGGGAAGTGGGCGGCAAGTTCGTAAGACAACTGGACCGGATACTGGCCGACGATGGTGCTGATGGCGGCCTGGATTATCTGGCACAGCGGGTGGAGGCGGCCAAAGGATATTTTGAGCCGGTTTTCACCGGGTTCTGCGAACGCATCCGCCGGCACCTGTCTGAACTCAAAACCCAAAAAACCGGGTTGAAAAAATATATCACGGAAATTGAAACACTGGATCAGCAGTTTTCCGGACAGTTGCAGAAAATCGAAAAAGCAGCCGCCTTAATCAATACATTTGGCGGCGGAAAGGAGCTCACAAAAGCCGATCTGCCCGGTGCACAGCCGGAAAAGCCCGGGTCCGGATCTTCGGCCAAAGCCGGTGCGCCCAAAAACAAATCCAAACCCGGGAAAAAAACCGACACCAAAACCCTGACCCTTCAACTTTACCGCCAGGGCAAAACAGTGGACGAAATCGCCGAAGACCGCTCCCTGCACCCCCGCACCATCGAGGGCCATCTGGCCCACTGGATCGAACAGGGCGAAATTGCGGCCACGGAACTGGTATCAAAGGCGGATCTGGAGGAAATCAGCAAGGCCTTCAAGGAGCTGCAAACCCCTTATCTCAAGCCGGTTCACGAATTTTTTTCCGGCAGACATGATTATGCAACTCTTAAATTTGTCGCAGCTTTTTTACAGCACCGGCAAAAAGAATAACCCCCGGCGCCGGGGCGGAGATTTTAGTGGTCCGGCAACCGGGATGCCGGCTTCCCTGCCCAAAAGGTGTATGCTGCCAGCCGCGTTTGGCACAAGGCCCATGACAAGGTGGAAAAGCGATAAGCGTTATTGCTTTACAGTCCAGCTGGTTATGTTTTCGTAGTCCTCTCCCCGTATCTGAAACTGTTCCATGAGCACACGGGTTAATCCTTCGGGTATACTGCCCGAAAAGCGGACGTTGGCAAGGGTGTGGTCTTTATCGTCTGTTCCTTTCACATCAACGGTCACGGTTTCTGATTCCCCGTTATTCGTTACATGAGCCCTGAGGGTAACCAGATAGGTTGTCTTGCCTTTTTCCACATACACGGGCTCGATTTTTTCAACTTGTACCCGCTTTGTTTCGTTCTGGGCAAAAGCCGGAGAAATGCCTGTGTGCAAAAACAGTCCGAAAAAGACCGGCAGAACGATCATAAATGTAATTATTTTGGGTAGATAGAGTTTTTTCCGCATATTCCCGCAAGTCCTTGTTTGAAATTTTTACGAAACGAACCAAAAACCAACTATAAAGCAAGAAAATAATTTGTTTGTCAAGATAAATTTTTCAAGGCATAATCCTCTGAAAAAATACAAAATCATTAAATTTTCACGGCCCGGGACCTTTTCCGGAAAAAACCGGCAGGCATGCGCGTGACAGGTATTTTATGAGTTTTTTCAGGGAAGTATTATCAGGGCCCCGCAGGTATGAGGCCCGGTGACCTCGCCGATGATGCCGGCCTCAATTCCTTGTTCTTGGAGGATCCTGACCAGTTTTGACGCTTTTGATTCGGGCAGGGCCAGCAGCAGCCCCCCCGAGGTCTGGGGGTCAAAGAGAAGATCGGTTAAAATGGGATCAAGTTCCGGGGCAAAGTCAATACTGGGTTCGAAGAATTTCTTGTTGGCATAGGCCCCGGCCGGAAACAGCCCCATGCGCCCGAATTCCAGGGCCGACGCGATTACCGGGACCGCTGACACGGACAGGGAAATTTCTTTTTTTGAGGCCCGGGCCATTTCCAGCAGGTGCCCGGCAAGGCCGAATCCGGTTACGTCGGTGCACGCCCGCGGAGAAAATCCCTCTGCGGCCAGAGCTGTGGTTTTGTTTAATCGGGTGGTGATGGCAATGAGTTCACTGATTGTTTTATCGTCTGCCAGTTTGCCCTTGACAGCCGTGGCCAGAATTCCGGTTCCAATGGGTTTGGTCAGAATAATCTGATCGCCGGCAGCCGCCCCGCTGTTTTTCCAGACCGCATCCGGGTGTACCACTCCGGTTACAGACAAGCCGTATTTGAATTCCGCGTCATCCACGGAATGGCCGCCCACAAGCACGGCGCCGGATTCATGGATCACTTCCAGGCCCCCGGCCAGGGTGTCTTTTAACACGCTTTCAGGCAGGTCATCGGATGGAAAACACACGATGTTCATGGCCGTCAGGGGTCGGCCGCCCATGGCGTAAATGTCGCTCAATGCATTGGCTGCGGCAATCCGGCCGAAATCATAGGGTGAGTCAATGATGGGCGTGAAAAAATCCAGGGTCTGGATCAGGGCCGTATCATGGCTTAACTGATAGACCCCCGCGTCATCCGAGGTCTCCATTCCCACCAGAAGACGCGGATCGGTTTTGACGGGCAATTGTTGCACCACCCGGTCCAGCAACTCCGGACCCAGCTTGCCCGCTCAGCCCGAAGCCCGGGTTTTTTCGGTCAGCAGATATTTGGGAGTTGCGTTGTCAGCCATTGGCATTCCCGCAGGGTTTGAGCATTGATGGCACCGTAAAAGTCCAATGTCTGCGTTACGCGCGATTTCTCAGAGTTTCACGTACTGATAACTATTCTGCATTCTTCGAAATCGCGCAAGCCTTGATCTTGAACTTTTTACGAGCGCGTCAGCATTAAGATCATTAGAAACAATAAAACGGCAGCGGCATGATTGTAAAATAAAATATTTCAGGAAAATCGTAGCCGGCAATGGGCTTGGATGTAAAATGGATTATTTCAATAACATTTCCAGTATTCATTTAAAACATCGATTCAAAGCTTGTTATGGTTAATTATAGATAATATAAATAATTTTCCAACAATATATCGATATTATCAAATTGACATCTTTTTTGTGTTTTTATAAGAATTGATGACACCGTAAAAAGTCTGATTTCAAATGGTGCCGTAAAAAGTTCAAGATCAAGGCTTGCGCAATTTGGAAGAATGCAGCGTACTTATCTGTACGTGAAATTCTGAGAAATTGCGCGTAACGCAGATATTGAACTTTTTACGGTGCCATCAATAATAACTGTCTGAGGGCGGCGGTTTCTTGATTAAAGGAAAGCCGCTGTCCGGACGCATTTCAGAGAGCAATAGATATGGGCTACTGGTTTTTGCACGGCACATGACACTTCAGCAGCGATGCTGCCCGGTGCGGGCAGCCATGGGGTGTCAGCCGGAAAACCGGTAACAGCTGATTTCTGATCACTTTTTCTTTACCCGGTATTGACCCCCCCCTGCTTTATTACCCGGATTAACTCCGTCCTAAACCAAGCGCGCCATTGAAGTTTGCCTGCAGCCTGATGTTGTGCAGACGTTTCTGCCCCTGGCCCTGCCTTCCGGCCCTTGTGTACAGGCAAGGTCGCCGATGGGTCCGGAAAGCGGCTGTGTGGATTTTGGCAAAATCAAATAAACCTGAGTGAGGAGGAAAAATGCCTGATGGATCAGTTGGCAGTGTAATGATTGTCGGAGGGGGCGTCTGCGGTGTTCAAAGCGCTCTGGATCTGGCCAATTCAGGATATAAAGTCTATCTGGTGGAAAATAAGCCCGCCATAGGCGGTGCCATGTCTCAGCTCGACAAAACCTTTCCCACAAATGATTGTTCCATGTGCATTTTGTCTCCCCAGCTTGTGGAAGCCGGCAGGCACAGAAATATAGAGCTTTTGACCCTTTCTGAACTGGAGTCTGTTTCCGGCGGGGCCGGATGTTTTACCGTAAGGGTGCGGAAACGGGCCCGGAGCGTGGATGCTCAACAGTGCACCGGCTGCGGAAACTGTATTGAAGCCTGTCCTGTGCAGCAACATCAACTTTAAGAAAGGAGTTCTTATGTCCACATGGGAACCAAAAATAGCGGCCTTTTTTTGCAACTGGTGTACCTACGGCGCAGCTGATCTGGCAGGTGTCAGCCGTATGCAGTATCCCACGGGTATCCGGGTGATCCGCCTTCCCTGCAGCGGTCGGGTCAGTCCGAAGTTCATTCTTGCGGCATTGCGCAGCGGTGTGGACGGGGTCTGGGTGTCCGGATGCCACCCCGGCGACTGCCATTACATAGAGGGCAATTATTACGCAAGGCGCAAATTTGCACTTCTTAAAAATCTTCTGGAGCACATGGGAATTGAGCCCGGCCGCCTGCACTTTTCCTGGATCTCTTCGGCCGAGTCCACCAAGTTTGTTGAGGTTGCTGAGTTTGTCGTTGATTCTGTGAAAAAACTGGGGCCGGCCAATCGAATGATCAAGGAGCCGCCCGCGGCTGTTTTGTTTTAAAAGAGCCGTCTTTTTTACGGCAAATCCCTTTTGGGGCAGAAGCTCAAATACAGGGGCAATGGTGCTGGGCACCCCGCGGTCTTCAAAACCGCCGGCTTCGTCTGAAAAACGAAGAGGAGGTTCGATTCCCCTTGCCCCTTCCACTGGCTGGAAGACACAATGAACAGGTATTTTACCATCGGGGTTGCCGGTCATGCAGGTCACGGGAAAACCGCACTGGTGCAATCTCTGACAGGCATGAAACCAGATAAAGTCCGAGCGGGAAAAGACAAAAATCAATCCTCTCAATGCCTGATTGCCCCCTTGCAGTTTGCGTCCGGATTTCAGGCGGCCTTCGTGGATGTGCCGGCAAACCCGTCATATCTCAAAAACATGGTCCGGGGGCTGTATCCGGTGGATATGGCAATAATTGCTGTGGCCGCAGATGATGGGGTCATGCCTCAAACCCGGGAGCATCTTCAGATTGTTCAATGTCTGGGCATACACGCAGGACTGATTGTACTGACCAAAACCGATCTGGCTGACGAAGAGATCTGCTCGCTGGCTGAAATGGAAATCAACGATTTAACGGAAAACACATTTCTTGCGGATGCTCCGGTTTGCCGGTTTTCAACAACCCGGCCGGACAAATGGGGGCACCTTCTTGAAACCATAGAATCATGTGCTAAAAAATTGCCGCCCCGGCAAGCTGACCTTCCCTTTCGTCTCTGGATCGATCAGGTCAAGCAGTCAGCCGGTTTTGGAACAATAGTGACCGGAACCATTCTTCAGGGCAGGATCCGGGTAAATGAAACGGTGAAGATAGAACCCGAAGGCCGGCAAAGCCGGGTCCGGTTTATGGAAACCCATGGCATAAGAACAGGTTCGGCCGCAGCGGGTCAGCGGGTTGGAATCAATCTGCATAAAATCGCCTTTCAGTCGGTAAAAAAGGGAATGGTGCTCACGTCTCCGGAAACCGGAAGTGTTTGCCGGTTTATTAACGCGGAAACGGGGCTGTGGGAAAACGCTGGCCGGCCTGTAAACAGCCGGATCCGCATGCGGCTTTTTATCGGCACTGCCGTTGTAAGCGCCATGCTGGTTTTTATGGATACGGATTTTCTGGAGCCCGGCAGGAAATGTCTGGTCCAGTTTCGTCTCAACCGGCCTGTTTCATGCATGCCGGGAGACAGATTTGCAGTGTCTTTTTTAAATGACAACAGGCTGGTCGGAGGCGGGCGGGTGCTTGCGCCAAGTGATGAAAAATTCCGCAAAGCCAAAGCTTCCAGCCAGATCGCATGCCTGAAGGCCCTTCAGGAAAATGACAGCTCCGGATACCTTGGTGCAGTCCTTGACCGTTATCCGAATACACCGTTTTCCCCCGCAGACCTGGCGGATCGGTCCTTGTTCCCGGAATCCGTGTTTGAGGATGAAATCCGGCGCGGGCTTGGAAAAGACAAACTGATCCGGGTGGGTGACGGCGTGGTTAAAAGGCAGCAATATGAAAAACTGCTGCGGGAGGTAAGGGCTCTTTTTAAAAAACCGTCAGTCGGTCAAAAATCCATACAACCACGGTTTCATATCAGAGAGGTGGCTGACCGGCTGGGAATTTTGGGGGAATCGGAGGTTTTGCATCATGTGATGGCCCGGCTGTGCGCTCAGGGGCATCTTTGCCTGTTTAAAGGTTATTATCAGGTTCCCGCCCATTCTGTAAGGTTATCCGCTGATTATAAAAACCTGGCTTCAAGCGTCATGGAGTTTGCCAATGAGTGCGGATTAAAACCTTTTACAGCCGGCCATTTCAACAAAACTCACAATGATCAGTATGAAAAAGCAAGGGTGGAAAAAATCCTGCGGTTTTTGGTTTCGCAAAATAAATTGATTCCACTTGAAGGAGGAAAGTTTATCACTCCGGATGCTGTCAGGCAGATTCGCGAACGAATGGTGTCGTTTATCAAAGAGCAGGGAAAATTTTCAATCCGTGATTGTCACGATGTCTTCGGCTACGGCCGTTCCCAGGCCGTGGCGGTGCTGGAATACCTTGACGAAACAGGCATGACAAAGCGGCTGGAAAATTTCAGGGTCCTGGGCCCTGATGCCGGTTTGCCTGAATTTCAGCAGCAGAAATAAATTGATTATGGCCAAAATGCTTTAAGGAGATTTTAAATGGAACCCTTTGTTCTGGAAAAAGAAAAAAAAGAGCGATTCCTGGATCGTATTCGTGACATGGTGCCCGGCGGCGACCGCCTGGACCTTTGTCTGACCTGCGGCGCATGTGCATCAGGATGTCCGGCCACCGGCCTTGAAGGAATGGATCCGCGTAAATTTTTGCGCCTGGCGGTTCTGGGCCTTGATGATCAGATCGCCGGCCATCCGTGGGTATGGATGTGCTCCATGTGCATGCGCTGTACTCATGCCTGCCCAATGGGGATCAATATCGGGGCCATGGTATATGAAGCCCGCAATCTATGGCCCCGGGACCAGAGACCAAAGGGTATCCTGGGGTCCTGCGACATGGCCCTTCGCAATTCCAGCGGCAGTGCCATGGGCATTTCAGAGGATGATTTTGAATGGGTGATCGAAGACATCCTCGGGGAAGTCCGGGAAACCCAGCCGGCATGGAAAGACCTGCAGGCGCCTGTGGACAAAAAAGGGGCGCATTTTTTTCTGAGCCAGAATTCCAGGGAACCCGGAATTGAGCCCGAGGAAATGGTTCCTTTATGGAAAATCCTCCACATTGCCGGTGTTGACTGGACATACAGCAAACGGGGTTGGGGCGGAGAAAATTACTGCATGTTTCTGGCAGATGACCAGAGCTGGGAAAAAGTGACCCGAAACACCATAGAGTCTGCAATGGATCTGGGCTGCAAGGTGTATCTCAACACCGAATGCGGCCATTCCACTTATTCAGTGTGGATGGGCCAGAAAAAATTCAATATTGATACGCCCCTTCAGATCGAACCCATTGTGCCCCATTATGCCCGATGGATCCGGGAAGGCAGGCTAAATCCAAACTCTGAGTGGAACCGCGATCTGAAAATCAAGTTTACAGTGCAGGATCCCTGCCAGCAGGTCAGAAAAAGCTTTGGTGATCCCCTGGCCGAAGATCTGCGGTTTGTTGTCAAAGCCTGTGTGGGGGAAGAAAATTTCATTGATATGGTCCCGAATCGTTCCAATAACTATTGCTGCGGCGGGGGCGGCGGTTACCTGCAGTCCGGGTATAACGAGGCGCGCCTGAAATATGGGGAGCTTAAAAAAGACCAGATTCTGGCAACAGGGGCACATTATTGTGTAACTCCTTGTCATAACTGTCATGACCAGATCCATAAACTCGCAGAACATTACCAGTGCGGATATCACACCATTCATCTCTGGACCTTGCTCGCCTTGTCCCTGGGCGTTCTGGGTGAAAATGAACGCACCTACCTGGGAGAGGATCTGCAGGATGTCAAACTGCCGGAAGCCTGATGCCGGAAAAGTTGTCAATAACGTGTAAAAACGAATGCAATGGAGGCTCTTGTGAATCATCAGGACCAGCCCGTTGGAGCTGTAATGGTCATTGGGGGAGGAATAGCCGGAATCCAGGCTTCTCTGGATATGGCTGATTCAGGTTTCCGGGTATACCTTGTGGAGGAAAAGCCGGCAATAGGCGGGGTTATGGCCCAGCTGGACAAGACTTTTCCCACAAATGACTGCGCCATGTGTGTGATATCCCCGAAATTGGTTGAAGCCGGCCGGCATCTCAATATCGAGCTTTTGTCTTATGCGCGGGTGCGTTCGGTGTCCGGAAGCGCCGGGGACTTTAACGTGGAAGTTTTGCAGCAGCCCCGGTACGTGGATATGGAAAAGTGTACCTCATGCGGAGAGTGCGGGCAAGTATGTCCGGTTGAACGCCCTGATGATTTCAATCAGGGACTGGGCAGCCGCAAGGCAATATACAAGCTCTATCCCCAGGGCATGCCCGCTGCCTACGCAATTGAAAAACGATCCATTGCCCCGTGCAAGGCGACCTGTCCGGCCCATGTCAGCATTCAGGGCTATATTGCCTTAATCAACCAGGGTAAATACAGGGAAGCTGTCGCGCTTTTCCGGGACGCCCATCCGTTTCCGGGGGTCTGCGGCCGGGTCTGCCATCATCCCTGCGAAAGCGCCTGCACCAGAAACGACTATGACCAGCCCCTGGCCATCCGGGAGCTTCATCGTTTTCTGGCTGACTGGGAAACCCAGGCGGGCGAAAAAGTCCTTCCTCAGGCAGGAGAAAAAAAACGCGACGAAAAAGTGGCTGTTATCGGTTCAGGCCCGGCAGGCCTTGCCGCAGCTTCTTTTCTGGCCCGCAGGGGCTATGGTGTTACCATTTTTGAAAAACTGCCTGTTGCCGGCGGCATGATGGCCGTGGGCATTCCTGAGTACCGGCTTCCCAGGGACATTCTCCTGCGGGAAATCGATATCATTTCCGAGCAGGGCGTTGAAATAAAGACAGAAGTGACTTTCGGCAAAGACATCACTTTTGACAGCCTGAAGGCAGACGGCTATTCGGCAGTGTTTATGGCCATAGGACTTCACAAGGGCCGCAGCCTCGGTATTGAAAACGAGGATGCCGAGGGCGTGCTTCAGGGCGTTGATTTCCTGAGGGAAACAGCCCTGGGAAATGATGTGCCCGTCGGCAAGGATGTACTTGTAATCGGCGGCGGAAATGTGGCCATTGACGTGGCATTGACGGCCAAACGAAAAGGGGCTGAAAATGTGACCATGGTTTGTCTGGAAAAACGCGAAGAAATGCCGGCCTGGGAATATGAGATTGAAGAGGCCCTGGAAAGTGACATCAAAATTGTCAACTCCTACGGACCAAAAAGTTTTTTCATAAACAAGGAAAACAAATTTTCCGGCATCGAGTTTAAGACCTGCACTGCGGTTTTTGACCGGGACGGACGGTTTAACCCGGGGTATGACGAAAATGCCTGTGAGGCCTTTTTTGGCGACACCGTGATTGTGGCCATCGGCCAGGCAGCAGACACCTCGGATCTTCAAGATCAGAATGTTCCCATGAACCCTGTGGGCCTGGAAGGCGATCCAATTACCTTGCAGAGTCCCATGGAATGGGTTTTTTCCGGGGGCGACGCCTTTTACGGGCCCAAGTCTGTGGTGGATGCCGTGGCCTGCGGCAGAGAGGCGGCTGAAAGCATTCACCGCTATATCAGCGGCCTGGATCTGCATGAAGGCAGAAAAAAGGAATGGACCTATGAAAAGCCCGACATCATCAACGTAGCTCACAAGGAGCGCACCCCTGTTAAGTGTCTGGATCCCGAAGCCAGGGAATGCAATTTTCTGGAGGTTTCTTTCGGCTACAACGAAGACGAGGCCCGCACGGAAGCCGAGCGTTGTCTGAAGTGCGGCATCTGCTCTGAATGCTACCAGTGTGTCAAGGCATGCCTTGCCGGCGCTGTGGATCATTCCATGGAAGCACAAACCCGTGTGATCAATGTGGGCGGCATTATACTGGCTCCCGGTTTTACGGCATTTGATCCATCCGGTTTGGATACGTATGCTTATGCAAAACATCCCAATGTTGTCACCAGCCTGGAATTCGAACGCATCCTGTCGGCTTCAGGCCCCTTCCGGGGCCACCTGGTCAGGCCCATGGATCACAGGGAACCGGAAAAGATAGCCTGGATTCAATGCGTGGGCTCCAGAGATATCAATAAGTGCGACCATTCCTATTGCTCATCGGTTTGCTGCATGTATGCCGGAAAACAGGCGGTTATAGCAAAAGAGCACAGTCCGAATGACCTGGACACGGCAATTTTTTTCATGGATATGCGGACTTTTGGTAAGGAATTTGAGCGCTATTATCAACGGGCAAAGACCGAAAGCGGGGTCAGGTTTATCCGTTCCAGGGTCCATACGGTGGCGCCCGTGGAAAACGGGCGCCTCAGTCTTCGCCATGCCACTGATTCTGGGGATCTGATTGAAGAATCTTTTGATATGGTGGTTCTTTCAGTCGGCCTGGAGGCGGATAAAAGCCTTGCAGACCTTGCCGGCCGCCTGGGTATTGAATTAAACAACCATGGTTTTGCTCAAACCAGTGCCCTTGCGCCTGTCTGCACATCCAAGGATGGCATTTTTGCATGCGGCGCCTTTCAGGAGCCAAAAGATATTCCGGCTTCTGTCATGGAAGCTTCAGCAGCAGCCTGCCTTGCCACAGAAAGACTTTCAGCCCGACGTCATACCCAGACCATGTCTGTGAACCTGCCTGCCGAGACAGATGTTTCCAAGGCGCCTCCAAGGGTGGGCGTATTTGTATGCAACTGCGGCATCAATATCGGAGGTATTGCCGATGTGCCGGCCGTTCGTGATTATGCGGCAACGCTTGAGAATGTGGTTCACGTGGAAGACAATTTATTTACCTGCTCCCAGGATACCCAGGACAAGATGAAAAACGTGATTATTGAAAAGGGTATCAATCGTGTTGTGGTGGCATCCTGCTCCCCCAGAACCCATGAAGCCCTGTTTCAGGAAACCATCCGCGAAGCCGGACTTAATCCGTACTTGTTTGAAATGGCCAATATTCGCGATCAAAACACCTGGGTGCACATGAACGAGCCTGAGCGGGCTACAAAAAAGGCAAAAGCCCTGGTGCGCATGGCCGTTGCCAAAGCTGTTTGCACAGAGCCTCTGCATCAGGTGGACATGGCGGTAACGCCCGCGGCCCTGGTGGTGGGCGGGGGGATTGCAGGAATGGAGGCCGCCCTTGGCATCGCCAGGCAGGGGTTTAGTGCGCATCTTGCAGAAAAGACCGGCCGCCTTGGAGGTGTGGGCCTTAAGCTGAACACCACCTGGTTAAGCGAGCCTGTTGGATCTTATGTGGCGGAACTGATCCGTGAGGTGACCGGCCATCCTCTGATCCGGACTTATCTCAATGCCGAACCGGTTGAAACCAGTGGCGTAATCGGCAATTTTTCAACCAGACTGATCAGTAAAGACAGCAAAGGCGCCCCGGTTTCAATAAACATTTCCCATGGTGTCACCATCCTGGCCACTGGTGGAAAGGAATACAAGCCGGTTGAATATTTATACGGCCAGCACTCCGGAATCATGACGCATCTGGACCTGGATGCCGCCCTGCGGACCGGTGCTTCGAAAATTGACGATGCCGCAACTGCAGTGTTTATTCAGTGTGTGGGCGCCAGAAACGAAGAAAGGCCTTATTGCAGCAAAGTCTGCTGCACTCACAGCATAAAAAGCGCCCTTGCCCTCAAGGAGCGAAATCCGGATATCTGTATATATGTTTGTTACCGGGATATCCGCACTTACGGTTTTCGCGAGGATCTTTACCGCCGGGCCCGCAATGCCGGCATTGTCTTTATACGCTATGATGCTGATAATCCACCCGCGGTACGGCAAACAGATGAGGGCTGTCTCCATCTGACCATATCAGATCATGTGCTGCAGATCCCCTTGGAACTCCGTCCGGATCTGCTTGTGCTGGCTGCAGCGGTCATACCAAACGAAAACAGGGAACTGTTTGAATTGTTGAAGGTGCCTGTCAATTCCGATGGTTTTCTTGTGGAAGCGCACGCAAAACTCCGACCCGTGGATTTTGCTTCGGAAGGCATTTTTATGGCGGGCCTTGGGCATTGCCCAAAGCCTGTTGAAGAAAGTATCGCCCAGGCAAAAGCGGTTGTGTCCCGGGCCGCAACCATACTTTCAAGAAAAAACATTGCAGTGGGCGGCGTGGTGGCGGATTTGCAGGAGCCTTCACGTTGCGCCTGCTGCCTGGTTTGTGTGAGAAGCTGTCCCTATGGGGTGCCGTATGTACAAGACGGGCGGGCGCATATCAATCCGGCAGAATGTCACGGGTGCGGGGTGTGCGCAGCTGAATGCCCTGCCGGTGTTATTACCCTGAAACATTTTACAGACAGGCAGATCCTGGCAAAACAATCTTGTCTGGTGGCATAGATTAATTGATGGGAAACCTTTGTGAACAGGATAAGACCACCGGCAATTTAAGTTCGGTGCATCGGAAACGGAGGAAGAATGACAACCGGTTTTGAACCTGAGATATTGATGTTTTGTTGCAGATATTGCGCCTATGCCGCAGCTGATCTTGCAGGGTCCATGCGGCTGACGTATCCGGCCAATATAAAAATTCTCCAGGTCCCGTGTACCGGGCGGGTTGATGTCATTCATCTGCTAAAGGCTTTGGAAAGCGGTGTGGATGGCGTTTTTGTGGCCGGATGCTTGAAAGGTGAATGTCATTTTCTGCAAGGCAATCTCCGGGCGGAAAAAAGAGTGTTTGCGGTCAAACAGATTCTTTGTGCCATTGGCATGGATCCGGAAAGGGTTGGCATGTACAACCTTTCATCTGCCATGGGGCCTCGGTTTGCAGAGATCGCAGATGAGATTGTAAAAAAGATAAGTGATCTGGGGCCGAATCTGATTAAAAGCGCGGCGCACAAAAACGTCACTGTTCACAGAATCTGAAAGACAAACCATATGTCAAAACCACTTGTCGGAGCTGTAATGGTAGTGGGCGGCGGCGTTGCCGGAATTCAGGCCGCGCTGGACCTCGCTGATTCGGGGTATAAGGTTTTTCTGGTGGAAAAGAGTGCTTCCATCGGGGGGGTTATGGCCCGGCTGGACAAAACTTTTCCCACAAATGATTGTTCCATGTGTATTCTTTCGCCCAAGCTGGTCGAGGTGGGGCGCCATATCAATATAGAGCTTTTGACCCTCTCAGAGGTAAACACCATATCAGGCGAGGAAGGCAACTTTGAAGTAAGTATAACCCGGCACCCACGATATGTGGATATGGACAAATGCATCGCCTGCGGTCTCTGTGCTGAAAAATGTCCCACCAGCGTTCCCGATTCTTACGACGGCAACCTTGCCAGCCGCAAAGCCATCTATGTTCAGTATGCCCAGGCAGTGCCGCTTAAGTATGCCATAGATCCTGAGTCCTGCATTAAGCTGACCAAGGGCAAATGCGGAATCTGCCGGAAAAAATGTCCGACTGGTGCGGTTGACTATGAGGATACAAGAAAAGATATTTTCCTTAATGTCGGTGCCGTGGTGATTTCCCAGGGCGCTGAAACCTTCGACCCGGCCGTACACGACACCTTCGGGTATAAAAAATATCCCAATATTGTCACAAGCCTTGAGTTTGAGAGAATCCTTTCGGCATCCGGCCCTTACGGGGGCCATCTCGTCCGGCCCTCGGACGAAAAGGAACCGGAAAAAATTGCCTGGCTCCAGTGCATAGGTTCCAGGGACGCGCATATCGGGGCCAGAGGTTATTGCTCCGGGGTGTGCTGTACCTATGCCATCAAAGAGGCGATGCTGGCAAAGGAGCACAGCAAGTCAGGCCTTGATACGGCAATTTTCTACATTGATATCCGAACAAACGGCAAAGACTTTGAAAAATACTATAACCGGGCAAAGGAGGAAGCGGGCATCCGGTTTATCAAAAGCAAAGTCACAGAAGCGCTCCCGGTGGACGGCACCGGCGGGCACCTGATCCGCTATATCAATGAATCCGGGAAAAGGTGCGAAGAAGAATTTGACATGGTCGTTCTTTCAGTGGGTCTGGGTGTCACAAATCAGGGGGCTGAGCTTGGCAAAAAACTCGGTGTGGATCTCAACCATTACAACTTTGCGGAAACAAGCAGTTTTTCCCCGGTTGAAAGCTCTGTTGCCGGAATTTATGTATGCGGGGCCTTCCAGGGTCCCAAGGATATCCCGTCATCTGTTATTGATTCAAGTGCGGCTGCAGGAGTGGCGGGTTCAAGGCTTTCCGGCTCAAGATGGCGCCTGACAAAGACAAAGGAAGTGAAAAAGGAAAAAAATGTTGCCGGGGATCGGCCCCGTATCGGTGTATTTGTTTGCTGCTGCGGCACCAATATTGCCGGGGTGGTGGATGTGACAGCAGTTGTTGAGTCTGCAGAGAAACTACCCAATGTGGTTTACGCTGAACAAAACATGTTCAGCTGCGCCCAGGGTACCCAGGACAAAATTGCGGAACTTATCCGGGAAAAAGATCTCAACCGCATTGTGGTGGCGGCCTGCTCGCCCAAGACCCATGAACCCCTTTTTCAGGAAACGCTTCAAAGCGCCGGTATCAACAAATATCTTTTTGAAATGGTCAATATCCGAAATCAGTGCTCCTGGGTCCACAAACAGGCACCGGAAGAAGCCACGCAAAAGGCTATGGATCTGGTGAAAATGTCTGTGGCAAAAGCAGCCCGGGTGCAACCCCTAAAAGAGCCGATCCTGCAGATAAACCAGCGGGCAATGGTTATCGGAGGGGGTATTGCCGGAATGATTGCCGCAGATAATCTGGCCCAACAAGGTTATGCGGTGGATCTTGTGGAACGCCAGGCCCGCCTGGGGGGCAATGCCCTGTCCTTGTATAAAACCTGGAAAGGCGAAGACATTGCCGGCTTTGTAAAGGAGATGGTGGAAAAAGTTGAAAAAAATCCAGGCATAACAGTGCACGCCGGCTCGACCATCAAAAAGGTGGACGGGTTTGTGGGCGCCTTTGGAACGACCCTAGAAAAAGAGGGCTGCCGGGAGGTCCTTGATCACGGTGTGACAATAATTGCCTCGGGTGCCTCGGAGCTTAAACCCGAAGGTCAGTATCTGTATGGAACAGATGACAGGGTGATAACCGGCCTTGAACTCCAAGCCCGCCTTGCCCGCAGGGATGAATCATTGGATAACGTAGAGACAGCCGTTTTTATCCAGTGCGTTGGCTCCAGGATTCCCGAAAGGCCATATTGCTCAAAGCTGTGCTGCGCCCAGTCCATAAGAAGCGCCCTTGAGCTCAAAGAAAACAAACCTGAAACCGAAGTTTTTATCATCTACAGGGACATGCGCCCCTATGGATTAAGAGAGGATCTCTACAGGGAAGCAAGGCAAAAAGGGATCAGGTTTCTTCGTTACAATTTTGACAAAGGCTTAGATGTAACCAATGGAAAGGGCTGCCTTAAGGTAAGTTTCACAGATTTTGTATTAAGGCGCAAAATGGTACTTTCCCCGGATATGCTTGTTCTTGCCGCTGCCATAGTACGGGAGAAAAACGATCCCCTGGCAAGATTTTTCAAAGTAACCCAGAATGACGACGGCTTTTACGTTGAGGCCCACCTGAAATTAAGGCCTGTGGATTTTGCCACAGACGGGGTCTTTCTATGCGGTCTGGCCCACGGCCCCAAACCCGTGGACGAATCAATCGCACAGGCCCAGGCTGCAGCCGCAAGGGCGGTAACGCTTCTTTCAGCCGGATCCATTCCGGTAAGCGGCACCGTGGCCCAGGTTAATCCCCGGCTTTGCAGCAGCTGCGGGGTCTGTGTGTCTGTATGCCCCTATTCCGCCCCCAGGTTTAGTGAAAAAACCGACAAGGCTGAAATTGAATCCGCTCTGTGCAAGGGCTGCGGATTGTGCGCGGCTTCCTGCCGCTCGGGGGCCATTGCACTGAAGGGCTTTGATGACCAACAGATAACATCGATGATCATGTGTGCCTGATCAAGTGCGATTGAACGGCAAACAATGATTGAAAAAATGGATGAATGCGGTCTTCAGGCCGTTTTGTCTGTTTGTTTGTGCATGTGCTCATGGGGTTGGGCCTCATGGCCGGCATGATCGTGCTCGTGGTACCGGCGCGGGGCATGGTCGTGGCTTTGGTCCCGGCCCGGATGGGTGTGAACAAACCGGTGGGCATGGGTGTGGGTATGCTCGTGGAGATGTTCGTGCACCATGTCTCCGTGCCGGTGAGGGTGGGTGTGCAGGTGCTGATGCTCGTGGGTGTGCTCATGTTCGTGCTGCAGGGCCCGGATGTCTCTGGTGCACCTGAGCCTGTACATGCAGGACAATCCGTTTAAATCCCCGAGCCTTTGGTCTTCCATGAAGGCCTGCATGGGCAGGTCTTCCATGATCCTTCCCTGGTGCATCACCAGGGTTCGGCGGGTGAGCTGTTGGATAAAGAAGATGTCGTGGCTCACAAGCAAAAGGGTTGTGTGGAGCTTTTGCAGAATGTCGAGCAGCAGTTGTTCCCCCCGGGGGTCAAGGCCTGCTGTGGGCTCGTCTAAAATCAGCAGTTCCGGCTCCATGACCAGAACACAGGCCAGGGCCAGCCGCCGGCGTTCTCCCCCGGACAGATGCAGGGGGACGCGGTCTTCATAGCCTTCCATATGCACCATCGAAAGGGCTTCGGAGACCCGGGCTGCAGTTTCGGCCCGGGTGCAGCCCAGTTGGCGCAGGCCGAATGACAGTTCCTCCCGAACGGTTGAGCAGAAAAGCTGGTCTGCGCAATCCTGGAAAACCATGCCGATTTTGCGCCATATGCGCTTTCGTGTCCGCCCGGTGACGGTTTTTCCGTCGTAGAGATACTCTCCCCGTCCCTGACACAGGCCCGTGAGACAAGACAGAAGGGTGCTTTTGCCCGCACCGTTTTCACCCACAATGGAAATGCGTTCGCCTTTGCGGATCAGCAGGTCAATGCCCTGCAGGGCTGGGGTGCCGTCGGGATAGCGGTAGCAATAGTTCTGCAGCTGCACAAGTGCCCGGCCCGGGTCTTTTGCCGAAACCGGCCGGAGCCGGCAGCTGGCATCATCCGGACCGGCATCGGGACTTTCAGGTGCAACCACCAGTCGGAAGGAAAAATCCAGGCCGTGTTCGCGCAGGGTCCGGCGCTGGGAGACCAGTTCGCGCATGGTATAGTCGTGCTGCACCATCCCGTGGTTCAGGACGATGGCCCGCTGGCAGAGCTCATATAAAAAAATCAGATCATGGCTGATGCAGATCAGGGTGCCGGAAAAATCCTTGAGCAGGTCCAAAAATACCTGTTCCTGGCCGGGATCCAGGTTGGCCGTGGGTTCGTCGAGCAGCAGCACTTGGGGTTCCATGGCCAGAAGGCCGGCCAGGGCGGCGCGCTTTTTCTGGCCAAAGCTCAGGTTGTGGGGCGCCTTGTAGGCCAGGTGCAAAAGCCCCACCCGGTCAAGGGCCCGGCCGGCGGCCAGCTGGGCTTCCTGTTGGGGCAAACCCTGCTGTCGGGGGCCGAAGGCCGCATCTTCAATTATCGTATGCATGAAAAGCTGATCGTCCGGGTCCTGAAACAGCACCCCGATTTCCAGCCGGCCGCGATCCAGGTTTTCTCCTGCAAGGGGCTTGTCCCTGTACCGGACTTGCCCGCCGGCAGGGGCAAGCAGTCCTGAGAGCAGTTTTATCAGGGTTGTTTTTCCCGAACCGTTCTGCCCCGCCAGTGCGACGCGCTCGCCCGGGCGGATTTCCGCGCTGACCCCGGACAATGCCGCAGTACCGTCGGGATACTGATAGGACAAACCACAGACCTTAAAGAGCAAAGGGCCTGAAGCCGGCCGGGGTTCTCTTATTTCATGGGTTTCATGCATCCGTACCCCTATAATATGATCCGGTCCCAGACCACCAGCGCCGCGGCAACAGTCAGCCAGGCAAGGCAGATAAACAGGTCGGATGCGCACAGGCGCAGCTTTACGGGTTCCGGAAACCGGCCCTGATAGCCCCTGGCGCGCATGGCGTCAAATACCCGTTCGGTACGTTCAAAACTGCGCACAAACAGCATCCCCAAAAAATTGGCCACAGTGCGCAGGGTTGCAGTGTCTGTGCGCTTGCGAAAGCCGCGTACCTGCATGCCCGCTGACATGCGCCGGGCTTCATGGCTGAACACGTGAACGTAGCGGTTGCTCAACAACACCATCTGGGCCGCCATCTCCGGCACGCCGAGCCGGCAGAGTCCGTGGAGGGTAACCGGCAAAGGCGCGGTTGACAGCAGGGGTTCCATGAGCATGGCAATGGCAACAGCCCTGGCGGCGATGGTTGCTGCAAGTAACAGGCCCCGAAAATTAAGGGTCAGCCACTCCACACCGCCAAACACCACCAGGGTGTCTCCGGAATGGGGGGGCACGGTAAACGGCATCACCACCAGCAGCATGCCCAGAAAACCGGCAAGCGCCAGCAAGCGCAGCATCAGCCGGGCAGCCGGCACCCTTATCATCACAGCCACGGAGAGGGATATGACCACTGCCGCCAATGCTGCAGCAAGGTGGTCAAGGGAGGCCACCACAAAACTGAAAATCAGGATGGTGACGATCTTGCAGCGCACGTCCCATTTGTGCAGAAAAGACCCCCCCTGTTTTTCATCTGCCAGGGGCGGTACGGACCAGTCCGGATCCCGGTCTGCTGCGGTTTTTCTCCGGGCGGTTCTGCGCAAGCCCGCCACACCGGCCCAGAGGGCGGTTATGGGCAGGATCACCAGCAGGGGCAGATACCAAAGGGGGATATGATGGATAATTTCAGTCATGAGATTCTTTTTTGGGAGTCACAAGCCCTGTTTCCAGCAGTTCCGGTTTTACCCGGAACAGAAATCCGATGGTAAGGGCGCTGACCGCCCCTTCAATAACAATGACCGGCACATGGGCCGCCATGGCAATTTTTGCCACGCCGAAAAAATCCTCGCCCCCGGCGGCCAGAAAGCCGGCCAGAAAAACGGCCGCCATGGCCGTACCCGTTGCCCCGGCAGCGGCTCCGGCAGCCGCGTGTCTCATATGGGTGTTGCCTTTTAGCGCCTGAAACAGCCATCCGCAGGCAATGGCCGGCAGCCCCATCATCAGGGCATTGGCGCCCAGGGCCGTCAGCCCCCCGAACTGAAACAGCAGGCATTGCAAAAGCAGGCCCAGCCCTATTGCAATAAAGGCAACAGGGCCCAGCAGAGCCCCGGCCAGCCCGGGCAGGAGCAGGTGGGCGCTTGTGGGTCCCAAAGGGATGTGCACCAGGGAGGCCACGAAAAACGCGGAAGTCACCACCGCCACCTTGGGAAGCTGATCGCTTGTGGTACGGCGCGCACTCCAGGCGGCCAGCGCGGCGGATACCGCATATCCGCCCAGGGTCACGGAAACCGGAAGCACCCCGTCAGAAATGTGCATGATCTATCCTTTCCGGCGCGCAGCCACCAGGGCCGCGGCTCCGAACAGGCCCAGGATGTACCCGATGCCGGCAAACACCTCCCGGATGCCGGGTTCATCCATCCGGGCGCCAAGGGCGGCAATCTCCCGGCGGACTTGCCTGAGTTCTGCGGATAACTGGCGGTTTTGTTTCTCCAGAAGTTCTGTTACAGCCTTGCAGTCTGTTTCCCCGGGGCTTTGGGCACAGGTCGGGCCCGGTGCTGCCGCAAGCAATACAAGGAGCACGAAAATAATCGCGCTGGTTCGCATCATGGCTTCTCCCCGGATTTTATTTCAGCTTCCACCCTGGATTTTTTCAGGATAAAGCTGCTTTTATGTCCCATTCCGGCGTCAATGACAATCCTGAAATCATCGGCTTTGGGGATTTCAAACGCAAAAAGGCCCTGTTTGTCGGTCTCGCCTTCTGCCACCAGGTTATCGCTGCTGTCATATACTTTCAGCCGGCCGTTTGCAACCGGGTCACCGTTTTGAAAATAGCTTTCCGTGTAGATTTTTCCGCTGTCCGCATAGGCAAACACGCTGACCTTGTGGGCCGATGCGCTTGCGGCAAACAAAAGCAAACACGCTGCGGCCGCTGCAAGAAAATATGTTCGGGTTTTCATCATTGCCTCCGTTTTCGGGTGTTATTTCACGTCCCGGGTCCGGACCCAGTATACGGCGCCGATTTCCACATTTTTTTCCTCCCCCTTGTGCTGCCGGGTCCAGTCTGCTTCAGTCAGGGCGGAAAAGCCCCACCACCCGGCTTTGGGCATGGCATAGGTGAAAACCCCGCCGGCATCGGCACGGACAACCTGGGTGACATAGGGCGAAAAAGGTGGCTCGATATACCCGCTGTCTCCGGCGGATTCGTTGAGATATTCCACCTCCACTTCAGCGTGTGCTGCGGGCTGGCCGTTTACCAGCACCCGGCCGGTAAATACGTTGCCCGTCCACAGGCCGTAGGGCCGGGTCAGGGGCACGATTTCGGTTTCCAGGCCCACGGGCTGGTCCCAGCCCTGCTCCAGTGCGTAGGCGTTTACGCAGACCTTGGTGTAATGCTTTATAAACAGATCCTCTGCCGGCTCCCAGTAGGCTTTGGGCTCGGTGTAAAACGTATAATCCCCGGGCCGCTGGATGGGGTAGAGGGCTTTCCAGAAGGTATCGTTTTTTTTCTGGCCCGGACTTTTGCCGCCAGCCGGTTTCAGGCGCCCTGTGAGATCGGTTTTTTTGCCATTGTGCATCACCCCGAAGGTTTCGGGTTTTTCCATTTCCATATACTCCATCTCCACGGGGTGGAGGAACTTGATTTCAAGGGCGAGGTCTCCCTCGTGCTGTTGGGTGACAATGTCTTCTGAGGGAATAATGGCACCGAAATGGGCTTGCCCGGGTACGGGTGCAAAGATGACAACTGCTGCGATCAGGGCGGCCAGGGTTGAAAACCATTTGCGCATGGGGTGTTTTCCTTTCCTTGGGTTGAATCAAAAAAAGCCACAAAGGCGCTTTATTGTAAAGCAAGAGCCTTCGTGGCTTTGTAGGCGGCACATCAATTTTGCTTAAACCGCAAAATCCAGATGCGTTTCTGAAAGAAATGGAAAAAAGAGCCTGCAAGCCCTATCAAACGACTTCAGCCGCAGATTTTGCACTGTTTATAGCCGGTCCTGCCGTCAATGTCAAGACCCAAAATTATTATCGGAAAATTTCCGGCGGCGGGGTAAATCCGCCCAGAACATCGGCAAACAGCTCTCCGGCTTTAATCGGGGTGCGGTCTTCAAGATAAGGGCCCACGATCTGGATGCCCACGGGCAGGCCGTTGTTTGTAAAGCCTGCGGGAACAACCGTGGAAGGCAGGCAAGCCACCCCGATAAGACCGGCCCATCCCATCAGGTTCATGTAGGGCAGCGGCTGTCCGTTTACGTTGATACGCCGGTCATAAACATACTGGTGATCGTGTTCGATTGCCGGCACGGCCGCCGCCGGGCAGATCAGCACGTCAAATTCGCCGAAAAAATCCGCCCATTTCTGCCGGATTTGCTGGCGCTGTCGGTTTCTCATTTCCCAGTCCCGGTAAAGCTGGGTGGCCCCCCGAAGATGTCTGGCCAGGTAGGACTGGTCGTCTGCGGAAAGGTTTTTTACATTCCCGCGCCATTTGGCAAAATACTTCTCAGGCGTGTCTGTGCCCATGACCCCGGCCAGAAGGCTTAAGAAACAGTCATGGCTTTGGGCAAAATCCACATCCGGCCGCCTTCTGCGGATATCCGCGCCATTGCCGGCAAGGTTGTCCACTGCGGCCTGGATGACATCTGCCACTGAATTGTCTACCGGACACGCAGGATCATCTAACCAGAGTCCGATTTTCAGCTCCTTTAAACTGTTTTTACGGGCCTCGGGCAGCCGGATTTGCCAGGCGCGTCTTTGGGCCGGCTCAGGGGCAACCAGGATCTCCATTGCCAGGGAAATGTCCTGAATGCTTCGGGCCAGGGGGCCCACCACCATTATGTCGGTACTGCTGCCGTGCTCGCCGGTGAAAAGGCCCGGTGCCGGCGGGATGTGTCCTTTCTGCGGAACAATGCCGTAGCTGGGTTTGTGGCCGTAAATTCCACAGAAATGAGCCGGCGTGCGGATGGATCCGCCGATATCGCTTCCGATCTCCAGGCAGGTGAGCCCTGCAGACAGGGCGGCTGCCGCCCCGCCTGACGATCCGCCGGGGGTGCGCTGGGTGTTCCAGGGGTTGCTGGTTTGGCCGTAGACCTTGTTGAAGGTCTGCAGGTCGCCGCCGTAGAGGGGAACGTTGGTTTTGCCGAAAATCACGGCCCCTGCATCCAGATAGGCCCGGACCACTTCGGCGTTGTTTCCGGGCATGTGGTTCTGCAATGCCGGTGCCCCTGAGGTGCAAGGCATGCCCTGGACTTCCAGCGTATCCTTGATGGTTACGGGCACCCCGTGAATCGGTCCCCATGAAAGGCCCCGGGCCAGGGCTTCGTCTGCCTGCTGAGCCCGTTTTCGTGCGGCCTCCGGACAGGTCTGGACAATGGCGTTTAGCTGCGGGTTAAATTGTTCGACCCGCTTTAGGTATAAATCCAGCATCTCCGCGGCAGAAATCCGGCCGTCCCGGATCGCGGCGGCGGCTTGGACGGCGCTTTGAAAAGCCGGCTCGTTCATTTCAACACCTTTCAGGCCTGCCGGGGCAGCAGGGAAACAAAGGCACTGCCGGGACCGGTGTGCACGGATATCGTGGCGCCGGCTTCTGCCATGGGGATGCTGTCAGCCGGCTTGCCCACGGCTGCGGCCAGCTTTTCCCGGGTTACCATAACCTCTTCAAGGTTGCCGGCATAGCCCATCAAGATTTCACATTTTCCGTTAAACCGGTTGAAAGCTTCCTCGGCCATTGAAACCAGACGCTTTAAAGCGGGCTTTTTGCCCCGGTGCCGGTCAATCGGATTCAGCCGGCCTTCCTTGAGTTCAATGATGGGCTTGAAATCGAGCATATTGCCCACAAATGCGTCAAATGCATTAACCCGCCCGCCTTTTTTGAGCCAGACCAGATTGTCCACAGTAAAGCTCAGAAAAGCATTTTTTTTGTAAGGTTCCAGGGCTTTTTCCAGGGAGGCCGGAGATGTTCCGTTTCGGAGAAATTCTGCTGCCTTTTTAACCACAAGCGCAAGGCTGACGGCCACATTTTCCAGGTCCAGAATGTGGACCCGGGCGGCGTCTTTTTCGCCCATAAACTGCCGGGCTGCACAGGCGCTTTTGTAGTTTCCGGAAATATGTTTGGACAGATGAAAAGAAACCACCTCGTCGTACTTCTGCAGCAGGCGGTCGTAGAGCTGAGTGCATTCAAAGGGATAAAACGGGGTGGTGTAGACCTCTTTTTTTTTCCGCAGATTTTTGAGTACCTCAGCGTTGCTGATGGTTTTGCCGTGGAGGTGATCCTTGCCGTTTACAAATATGTGGACCGGCAAAATATTTAAGCCCAGCTGTTCCGCCATTCCCGGGGGGAAATCAGCGGTGGAATCGCAAACCAACGCAATTTTTTTTGCCATACAAAAACTCCTTTCCATTAATAAGGACCGCACGGGCCGTCCCTTGCAGTGCAGATCAGTGTACCTATATTTTCATGCAATTTTCAAAGGTTGTGTTTTATAGCAATTTTGTATACACTTGTAAAGAATTTGCCGGACAGCACCGAAAAGTGTCAAAAGCAGGGTTGCAAAACAGTGCTTCCGGGTGTGTTATTTGATTTCAGGGGTTGAAATTTTTCCAGCAAACCGGTATTTTATTTTGAGATTATGCGCACCGGACAAGCTTTGGGGTTGTCAGCCGGGGCGCACATTTGAAAGGCAGCAGGAAAAAACATATGCTTTATACACCCTATGAATACCGGCGCTGCATGCGCTGCCTGAAGCGTTCCCGGTCCGGGAAAACAGCGGTAAAAAAGCCGGCCGGCGCATTTCTGGCTGTCGTCCTGTTTTTGTGCGCGTATCTGGCGTTTCAGGATATACATGCTTCTTTGGTCAATAATCCGCGTCCTGGTGCCGGCACGGAAAAAAACGCGGCCCGGGCGGATACAGACCGCGACTTGGACAAAAAACGGCTCGACCCTGTCCGGGCCGATGTTTCGGCGCCGGCCAACCGCCAGGATTCATCGGAACCGGCGGCCATGGAAAGCCATCCCGGTGCCCGGCAGGTATGGGATCAGGATTTTGCCTCCAGTCTCGAGAAAATCAGGGTTACGGTGGCCGCAGGGGACACGCTTTTTCAGATTCTGCGCAAAAACGGCCTGGCCGGCCGGGAGGCTTATGATTTGACACAGGCAATGCGGCCGGTTTTTAATCCGGCGCAACTGCGCCAGGGCCAGGAACTGTCCATGGGTTTTGTCAGGGGGCCTCAGGGAAGCGACATGCTGCAGGTGTTAACGCTTTCACTGGATGCCAAAACCAAGGTTGAGGTAATGCGCGGCAATGACCACTGTTTCAAAGCCCGCAGGGTGGAGCGTCAATTGCAGAAACGTCCGGCCCGGTTTGCTGCAGAGGTCAGTTCCAGCCTTTACCAGGCGGCCCGGGATCAGGGGTTGCCCATTTCGGTATTAATGAAACTGATCCGGGTTTATTCCTATGATGTGGATTTTCAGCGTGACCTGCACTCCGGAGACCGGGTTGAAATTTTATACGAGGAAAAAACCACCCCCGAAGGCCGGCGGGTTGAAGCCGGAGATATTCTGTACGCCGCCATTCGGACCAATGGCAGGACCCTTCGGGTATACAGGCATGAAACACAGGACGGAAATGCCAGGTTTTTTGATTCCGAGGGCAACAGTGTGCGCAAGGCTTTGATGGTCACCCCCATTGACGGTGCTGCCATCAGTTCGGGATACGGCATGCGCAGGCACCCGATTCTCGGATACAATAGGATGCATAAGGGGCTGGATTTTGCAGCCCCGAGGGGCACGCCCATTATGGCAGGCGGGGACGGGGTTGTCACCTATGCCGGTCCCCGGGGCTCTTACGGCAACTATGTGCATATCCGGCATCCCAATAACTATGAAACCGTGTATGCCCACATGAGCAGGCATGCCGACGGTATTCAATCCGGCAAACGGGTCAAACAGGGCGAGACCATCGGCTATGTCGGCTCCACCGGCAGATCCACCGGACCGCACCTGCATTATGAAATCCGGCATGCCGGCAAAAGCATTAATCCCTCCACTCTGAAAGCTCCGCCGGGCCGCGGCCTGGAAGGCGATGAAATGCAAAGATTTCTGGCTACCAAGGGGCATCTGGAAAACCTCTATGCTTCTCTTGCCGATTCGTCAAAACTGGCCATGGCTGACGCGCCTGGCAAGCAAAAGAAATTCCCGGCAAAAAATTAAAAGCGCGCACTGTTTCTTCCTGATCGCAATGCAGATTCCGAAAAACGGCAAAATCACCTTTGACGACGAGCCAAAAAAGCCCTAGTTTTATCACATATTGTTGCCGGGATTTGTTGGACAATATTGGGGCGCTGATGCCGGGCGCTGAAAGCACACTTCAACCTGCCGGAAAAGGGATGCATCCTTATGGGAAACCTGAGTTTCAGTTCAAGAATGCACAGGATTGTCGTTGTTGTTGTTATTCTTTTTTTGCTTGGGGTTCTGGCGTTTTTGGCATGGCATCGGTTCATGCAGTGGCATGAAGACCGGGTGGATTCGGCTGTCCGGCAGGAACGGCAAAAGCAGGAGCAAAAACGGGAGCAGATCGAGCAGAAACAGGTGCTTGACTGGCTGGAAAAAAAATCCGGCCGTCGCGAATCCGAAGAACTCTCTGAGTCCCGGATGCGGGAAGTCTTTGGGGAGCCGGTGTTGAGTGAAAGCCCTGGCATGGAATCCCGAAGTTCCTCCTGCCGCCGGCTTGAGCGCAAAATCGAGGCGTTTTTTGCCTACCTGGATAAAAAGCGGAATGTCGGGTCCAGGGGCTCTGAACAGAAACAGAAATCCTATGATGTCTTTGAACAGATCCTGGCGGACCTGATTGCCAAACCGCCTCTGATCAATGATGAAACCCGGGACCTGGTGAGCCTGATGCGCAATCAGGCCCATTTTTTCCGCACCCTGAACAAACAGCGGGTGGAACTGGTCCTGGAAATCCTGCAGTCGGAAAAGGACGTGGTGGAGCCGGCAATGGCTGATTTTTACGATTACTACGTCTATAAGCAGTGCTGCAGGCAGAGTTCAAAGGATTGTATTTCGGAGGAAAGCCTGTATCGTTATGCCGGGTTTTTCCTTGATACCCTCTCGGGCAAGAGCTATCTGATGCGCCGGCATCCCGTGGTGCGCACTTTGATTCGGTACTACTCCGTGCTGATCCTTGATCTGGCCAATGAGCAGGGATTAAACCGCCACGGCATTGACATCCGGCCTCATATCAAGCTGGTGTTAAATGATGTTGCGGTCCAGGAAGACCTGATTTTTCAGCAGCGGTATATCCGCCAATTGCGGGATCTTCAGGAAAAATACCAGTTCTGACAGCTGTCGGCGGGGATAGGGAGGCCCGAGAAAAACCGGGAGTTCTGAAACGTAAAAAGCCTTTTGAAAACCATAACAGATTAAGGGGTATGGTGATGACGGAACAATGGGAAAAGGATCTGTCCTGCGCGGTTTCCTGCACCCGGTGCAATGCCGCCCTTGGCGCCGCTGACCGGCGCATTCTTTCAGTTTACACCCATGCACCCATCTGCATGGCCTGCAAGAAAAAAGAGGAAAGCCGGCCGGATTACGAGGAAACCTCCCGGCAGATGATCGGGCAGTGCATGGCTGAAACCGAGGCCGCCTGGTCGGATCCGGGGGGGTATTGCTTTTATCATTTTTATCCGTTTACCTGTGAATAAAAGCCAGGCCTGTCTCAGCCGGGCCTCCGCCCGCTGTAAAGGGTGGCGATACCAGCGGATAGTCCCTTCCAGCCCACATCTTCAAACCCGGCGCTTTCCATGAGCCCGGCAAAAGCCCGGGGCCTGGGAAAGCTGAGTACGGACTCGGGCAGATACTGGTAAGCCCGCATGTTTTGGGAAAAAAGCCCCCCCACGGCCGGCAGGATTTTTTTGAAGTAAAGCAGGTACAATTCCCGCAGTATCCCGGGACGGGGTGTGGACAGTTCAAGTACGGCCATCATCCCGCCGGGCCGCAGCAGTCTGAAAAATTGTTCCAGGGCCAGGTCCCGCCGGGCGATGTTTCTGATGCCGAACGCAATGGAGATACCGTCAAAGCTTTGCTCTGCAAATGGCGGGTGCAGGACGTCTGCAGCCAGCAGCAGGCCGTTTGGGTTTCTGCCCGCCTGCCTGGTTTTCCTGGCGGCAATGCCCAGCATTTCTGTTGAAAAATCAATGCCGCAAACCCGGGCGCCGGGTTTCTGGCGCCATATTTCAAGCATCACGTCTCCGGTGCCGCAGGCCGCATCCAGGACCCTGGCGTTTTGGCCAAGATCCATGGCTGCCACAAGCCGCCGCCGCCAATAGACATCCTGCCGCATGCTCAGCAGCCGGTTTAAAAAATCGTAATAAGGCGCAATGGCGCCAAACATGCCTTTGACAAAGCCCGGAGGATTATTTTTGCTCATTGACAATTCCATTTGATGCATTATTGTCCTGTTGTTACATCCTGGTGTATTTATCTTGCCGCCTTTGGCTTGATACTTTTCATAGCACAACATGTACAGGTTGCAAAAGCCTTGCTTTGTTTCCGCGAAATTTGATAAGAAATTCGTTGCACCGCAACAGCGGGCGACAAAACCCACAACAGAAAACCGGTTAACCAGATATGAGTGAAAAACGGGACTATTACGAGGTTCTCGGCGTTGACAGAAACGTTGATTCCGCTGAATTAAAAACCAAGTACCGTAAAATTGCCCTGAAGTATCATCCGGATCGAAATCCCGGTGATCAAGAGGCTGAAGAGCGATTCAAGGAAGCCGCAGAAGCCTATGAGGTGCTTTCCAATCCGGAAAAGCGGCAGCTTTATGACCAGTTTGGCCACCAGGCATTTGAAAACGGCGGCAGAGGCGGCCAGGCCGGCGGATTTCGGGATTTTGAGGATATTTTTTCCAGCTTTGGCGACATTTTCGAGGATTTTTTCGGATTCCGCGCCAGTGGCCGTGGTGGACAAACCCGTGCCAGGCGGGGCTCGGATCTGCGCTATGACTTAAAAATTGATTTTAACGATGCCGCTTTTGGCAGGGAAACCGAGCTGGACCTGGAGAAAATGGTGGTGTGCGACGAATGCCATGGCTCCGGCGCCAAGCCCGGCACCGAGGCCCGCACCTGTGATCAGTGCAGGGGCACCGGACAATTCGTGCGCAGCCAGGGCTTTTTCTCCGTTAAAAGTGTTTGTCCCCGGTGCCGGGGCCAGGGCACCATCATCACCGATCCTTGCCCCAAATGTCAGGGGCAGAAACAGGTGGTGGCACGAAAAAAAGTGGAATTGAAAATACCGGCCGGCGTGGACAACGACTCCCGGCTGCGGCTGGCCGGAGAAGGCGAGCCCGGGGTCAACGGCGGTCCTCCCGGGGATCTGTACGTGTTCATCCATGTAAAGCCCCATGAAACCTTTGAGCGCCGGGGAAACGACGTTGTCTGCAAGGTGGAGCTTTCATTTGTTCAGGCGGCCCTGGGAGATGAAATTGTGGTGCCTACGCTCACGGGTGAAGAAACCATCCAGGTGCCCAAAGGCACCCAGTACGGCGATACCATCAGCCTGACCAATTACGGGATCCCGTCTTTGCGCACGGGCCTGCCAGGCGATCAGATCGTGGAGGTGATCCTTAAAACCCCCAGAAACATGAGCAAGCGTCAGGAAGAGCTCATGCACGAGTATCTTGAGCTGGAATCTGAAAAACTGACATCCAGGATCAAACGGATTTTCACCAAAACCGGGGGCGGGTCGGCAAAGTCCGCAAAATCGGCCAAAGCCGCCAAGTCCTGATGAGCCTGTAAAAAGTCTTTTTTACAGGCAGTGTTAAGGTTTAAGTGATTAAGTGTTAAGTAAAATCAATAAGTTATTTGTTTATTGGTTGGCGGTTATCTCCGATTTGAGACTTCCAAGGAACCCCGGCCGCAGGGCTTCCTTCCTGCAACAACAGCGGACGCGGTAACCTGACAAAAGGAATTGCTTAGATGTACGAACTCAAAGTGGTCAACCGGTTTGCCGCCGCTCACCAGTTGAAGATGGTCACGGAAAAATGCGAAAACCTCCATGGCCACAACTGGAAGGTGGAGCTTTTCGTGGCTGGGGAAAAACTGCAGGATTCCGGGGTGTTAATGGATTTCGGCATCATCAAGAAACGGCTCGGTGCAATCATTGACAGCCTGGATCACAAGTTTTTAAACGAACTGCCGGCCTTTGCCGATGCCAATCCCTCTTCGGAAACCATTGCCCGCTACATTGCCGATGCCTTTACCGAGCGCATTGAGCCCGGAGAAGGGATTTTTGTCTCCCGGGTCCATGTCTGGGAATCCGATGACGCGTGCGCGGCTTACTGGCCGTCCCGGTAGGCGGCCAGCAGTTCGGTGCGGGTGACAATGGAGCGGACTTCGGGCACGGCTTTTTGGATATTTTCCGCTCCCCCTTCCTCGCGGTCCACCAGCAGTACCACGCAATCCACGAAAAGCCCTTCGCTTCGGGCCCTTTCTATGGCCTTCAGTGATGATCCGCCCGTGGTGGCCACGTCTTCAACGATTGCCACCCGCTGTCCGGCCGACAGATCCCCCTCAATCCACTTGACAATGCCGTGGTCCTTTTGGGTTTTGCGGATGGAAAAGGCCGCAAACGGTGCGCCCCGGGTTCCCGAGATCAGGGATGCGGCCACTGCAATGGGGTCTGCGCCGAATGTCATGCCGCCCACCGCTTCAATGGAGCGGTCTTTTAAAGCGTCAAACACAAGGTGCCCGATGAGATAAAGCCCCCGGGAACTGAGCGTGACAGGTTTGCAATTGATGTAATAATGGCTCGTTTGTCCTGAGGCCAGCTTGAAAACCGGCTCTTCGGAGAATTGAAATGATTTTTTGCACAAAAGGTCAATGAGTTCGTTTTTCATGGGTTACGCCTGCTTTCCGGGCTTTTGGGCTGTTGTCATATGTTTTGCGATGTTTTCGGGTTTCCCGGCCGGGAGAAAGAGTTGATTTCAAGTGCGAATTCCGATAAAAATATCCCCCACTGATTGGAAGAAGCCGTATCAAATAAGCCTCAGTGGGGGTGTGTCAGGAAAAACCGGAGCAGCCCTCCCTGCACGATTGAATTGAGCAATAACAGGAAACAGGCCTGCCGTCAATATAAACCATGACTCAAACAGACCCCCTGGACAACCGGATTATCCGCTTCTACCAGGTTTCCAAGCATTTTGGAGACAGCTGGGCCCTGCACGATTTGAGCTTTGACGTGGAGACAAACGAGTTTTTGTTTATCACCGGCCCCAGCGGTGCGGGCAAATCCACCCTGATCAAGCTGTTGTACATGGGAGAGCGCATGAGCAGCGGATATGCCATTGTCGACGGCATGAACCTCACCCGCATGCACCGCCGGCAGATCCCGGTGCTGCGCCGAAAAATCGGGGTGATTTTTCAGGATTTCAAGCTGATTGCCCATCTCAATGTTTTCCGGAACGTGGCCCTGGTCATGGAAGCGGCCGGGTTTAAGTCCCGCACCGAGATTCGCCGTCGGGTCGAGGACCTGCTGGAACTGGTGGGCCTGGCAGATCAGGCAAAGGCCTACCCTCCGACCCTGTCCGGCGGGGAAAAGCAGCGGGCGGCCGTGGCCCGGGCCATGGTGGGCAAGCCCAGGATCATCCTGGCTGACGAGCCCACCGCGAGCCTGGATCCGGATGCGGCCGAAAGGGTGCTGCGGCTTTTGTGCGCCGCCCATGCCAGGGGGGCCACGGTGCTGATCACCACCCATGACCGGGAGCTGATTTCCCGGTTTGACACCCGGGTGATCCGGCTGCAAGGCGGGCGGCAGGTGGCTGATGCTGCCGGAAATGCCGGCGGGGAGTGTCCATGATGGATATGTTTCGCCGGGCTGCGGCCGATTTTGTCCGCCACCGCTTTCTTCACGGCACCTGCTTTCTCACCGTTTCCCTGGCCGTGTTCATTGTCAGCGCATTTGGCCTGTTTCTGGTCAATGCCGGCGCGCTCATGGACGCCTGGCAGCAGGGCGTGCGCATCACAGCCTATCTTAAATCCGATATCTCCGGGCAGCAGGCCCTGGCCCTGGCCGATGAACTGGAGCAAAAACCGGAGGTGGCTTCGGTATCCCATGTTTCCGGAGAAGAGGGCCTTCAGTGGCTCAAGGAGCAGATTGGGGGGCAGACGGATCTGCTGGCCGATCTTTCGGAAAACCCCCTGCCCGATGCCCTGGAAATCCGCCCGGAACAGGGTTTGAGCGGCGCGGATGCCTTTGATGCGCTTGCCAAAGCCGTTGCCGCCAGGGCAGAAGTTGCAGACGTGGAGTACGGGCGCAACTGGCTTCACCGCTTTTACGGGGTTTATAATCTGTTCCGCATGACCGCGGCCGTGATGGCGGCCCTGGTGATTGTGGCCATCATGTTTATCGGGGCCAATACGTTCAGGCTGATCCTTTATTCGCGCCAGGAGGAAATCGAGATCACCCGGATCATTGGGGCGGATGAAGAATTTGTGAAATACCCCCTTTATCTGGAATCAATGCTGCTGGGGTTTTGCGGGGCTGTGGCGGGCCTGGCCCTTTTGTATGCGGCCTTTTTGTCGGTGATGCCCCAGGTTTCTCCCGGAGGTCTGCTGCCGGTGTTTCAGATCCGCTTTCTTTCCCTTGGATGGATTTTTATGATCCTTATGGCGAGCATGTTTGTGGGGTGGGTAGGATGCTGGTTCACCGTCCGTCGATTCCTTCGTATTTAAGATTCATTGTGCTCTGTCTGGCTGTGGTTTTTGCCGCAGCCCCGGCATACGGCACCCGGCTGCAGCAGTACGCGGTGGTGCAGACCGACAGGTTAAACGTGCGCGCCGCCCCGGACACAGACGCCCGGGTCATCCGGGTGCTGGAAAAAAACGAGCGCGTGCGTGTGCTCATGGAAAAAGGGGATTGGCTGCAGGTGGCAGCCGGCGAAACCCTGGGTTATATTTACGGCCACGGCAAATATGTGGAAAGATTCGCCGAGCACCGGGTCACGGATCAAACAGATAAGGAGCTGGAACTGGCCATGGCCCGGGCGCGGGAAATCGAGCGCCGTATCCGGGAAAAGCAAAAAGAACTAAAGGCGGTTTCCCAAAAAAAAAGCGTGCTGACAAAAGACCTGGAAACCCTGGACCGGGAGGCCGCCCAAAATCGGCGGAAGCTGCAGTCCCTGATGAAAGAGGCTGAAGAAACCGGCGCCAGGATACGCATGCTTGAAAACGAGGCCCGGCAACTGCGCCGGGACCTGGAGCAGCGAAAGACCCATGCCAATGATCGTATCATTGCCTTGTACAAGCTCTGCCGGCTGGGGCGGATGAATCTTCTGGCAACCGCGGAATCCGCAAGCCAGTTGTTTTTGCGAAAAGCCGCCATTGAGAGGGTGGTGGGCCATGATGAAGCCGTGCTGCAGCAAATGCAGGACAAAAAACAGGAACTGGACAACGTGCTTGCCGGTTTGCGCCATGAGCGGGAAAAACAGGAGCAGGTGGTTTTGGAATACGAAGAGACGCTCACGCGGCTGGCCCAAAAGCGCAACCAGCGCCGGCAGATGATCGCGTCTTTGGAAAACCGGAAGTCCGGGCGGCAGCAAACCCTTGAATCCCTGAGGGATGCGGCTGCGCGGCTGGAAAAAACCATATCAGCCCTGAAAACAGAAAACGAATCGGATGACGGGGATTTTGCTTCTCATCGGGGCTTGCTAAAGATGCCGGTTCAGGGTAAGATTACCTCCAAATTCGGAAAAACCGTAACTTCGGATTCAGGAGTTATGAATTATTCCAATGGGTTGGAGTTGAACTCGGCCCGGGGCGCACCCGTACGGGCCGTTTTTGACGGAAAAGTGGCGTATGCCGACTGGCTCAGGGGGTACGGCCAGGTGGTGATTTTATCTCACGGGGAACACTATCATACGGTCTATGCCCATATCAGTGATCTTTTCTGCGCTCAGGGGGAAACGGTCAAGACCGGACAGGTGATCGCCACGGTGGGCGATACCGGCTCCAGGGGCGGTCCGGCGCTTTATTTTGAGGTCCGCCATCAGGGAAAGCCGGTGGATCCCTTAAAATGGATCGATTCATCCATTCAGTCAGATAACGGATAAAGGAGTGATCAATGCATTCTGAAAAAAAATCTCCCGTCCGAAAAGGGTTTCTGCTGGCTCTGGCGGCTGTTGTTTTCCTGCTGGCCTCCAGTGTTCACGGAGAGCTGTCAAAAGCAGATACTTATGAGGGCCTGAAACTGTTTTCCGACGTGATCGAGGAACTGGAGAAAAATTACGTGGAGCCGGTGGATACCCGGGAGCTCATCGAAGAAGCCATCCACGGCATGGTCGAAAGCCTGGATCCGCATTCCACGTTCATGCCGCCCGAAGCCTTCGAAAGCCTCCAGAGTGAAACCCGGGGGGATTTCGGGGGTATCGGCATTGTGATCACCAAGGAAAACGGACAGCTGACAGTGGTCTCCCCCATCGAGGGCACCCCGGCCTACAAGGCGGGTATTCAGGCCAATGACTTGATTGTCAAGGTGGAGGGCGAATCCACCCAGGACATGATGCTGTGGGAGGCGGTCAAGCAGATGCGGGGCGAGCCCGGCACAGAACTTCAGATCACGGTGGTGCGCGAAGGCGAGCCCGAGCCACTGGAATTCACACTGGTCCGGGCCGTGATTCCCATGGACAGCGTTCGCCATATTATCCTTCAGCCGGGCTACGGATATCTGTGGGTGACCAATTTCCGGGAAAACACCACCGACGAGGTCAAAAAGGCCCTGGCAGACCTGGAGAAAAATGCAGACCCGCTAAAGGGCCTGATTCTGGACCTGCGCGACAACCCGGGCGGACTGCTGACCCAGGCGGTGTCTTTGTCTGATGTGTTTCTGGCCGAAGGCAGAATCGTTTCCATTCGGGGACGGGACCAAAAAGAGGAAAGCGTCTACAGGGCCGAAGACGATGACCAGGAACCCGATTATCCCATTGTGGTCCTGATCAACGGCGGCAGCGCAAGCGCTGCGGAAATCATGGCCGGGGCCCTGCGGGACAACGGCCGCGCCCTGGTTCTGGGCACCACTTCTTTTGGCAAGGGCTCTGTGCAGACGGTCCGGCCCCTTCGCAACGGATACGGGCTGAAATACACGGTTGCCCGCTATTATACCCCCAAGGGGGTTTCCATCCAGGCCGAGGGTATTCATCCGGACCTGGTGGTCAAACGCCGCCTGCTGGATGAAAAATCCGGGGGCTTGGATGCCCGGCGGATCAAGGAAGGGGACCTGAAAAATCATCTTCCCGGGAAAATGGAGCTTGAACAAGACGGCCAGGAACCCGAGCCTTCTGAGAGCGACGGAAAAGAGGCCGGGGATGCGCAAAAAGAGGATGAAACCGATGTGCAAAAACTGATGCGTCTGCGCGATTCTTTATACGAGCACAGTGATCGGAGTCCGGATGCCTTAATGCTCGATTCCCAGATCAACCGGGCTTATGAAATTTTGCGGGGATACGAGCTCTTTTCCGCCATGGGCGATTGATCCGGATTCGTTTACCGAAAACCCAGTTATCGAGAAAACAGGAAACAGCTCAGCCAGATGACGGAAAAGAAAAGCACCAGCCGGAAAACCAAATCCGGTGCGGCAAAAAAATCCAGCAGCGGGACAAAGACAAAAAAATCCACTGGCAGGCAAAAGACAGCCACCAGAAAAAAAACAGGCGCAGACAGTCAGAAAAAGACCCGGACCCGGAGTTCGAAGACACAGAAAACTCAGGCCCGGGGCCTGAAATGGGATCTTTTGGTCTTTGTGGCCATTGTGGCCGTGGTGGTGGCCATTGCCGGCTATTACCGGTTTGAACTCAGGCCGGATCAAACCGATGGTGCTGCAGTGGAGTCCACCCGGGCGTCACGCTCGCCGGAGCCGGTCAAGGTGCTCCATCCCCAAACGGTCAAGGAGGGTGTGACCCCGGATTTTGAAGTTTTTCCCCCAGAGCCGCCTCCAGCTCCGGAGCCGGACCCGGTTGCGCCGCCGTCAGTCCAAATCCCGGACCGCCGGCCCATGGTGGCCATTATCATTGATGATATGGGCTATGAAATGGATGTGGCCGCAAACTTTTTGTCCCTTGACTGTCCTTTGACCTATTCAATTCTGCCCCAAAGTCCGTTTCAGCGGAAGATTGCCGAAAGCGCACACAACAGGGGGTGCCAGGTCATGCTTCATCTGCCCATGGAGCCCAGGGAATATCCGGAGGTGGACCCGGGTCCGGGGGCCCTGCTGACCGGAATGTCAGCAGATGAACGCATCGGGCTGTTAAAATCCCACCTCAATGAGGTGCCCCATATTTCAGGGGTTAACAATCACATGGGATCGAAAATGAGCGCGGATTCGGCCCAGATGAACCAGATTTTATCGATTATCAAAAAAAACAAGCTGTTTTACATTGACAGCCTCACCGCAGCAGACAGCCGGTCCGGTTCGTCTGCCCGGTTGTTTCAGGTGCCCTTTGCCAGGCGCGACGTTTTTCTTGATCATGTGCCTGAGGTCGATTTTATCCGCGGCCAGCTTGACCGGCTTGTGGCTGTTGCCCGTAAAAACGGCAAGGCCGTGGGCATCGGACACCCCTATCCGGAAACCTACGAGGTATTGACCGAAAAACTGCCGGAGATCAAAAAACAGGTTCGGCTGGTGCCGGCTTCTGAAATCGTTTCCGGCCGGAATTTTTGAAAAACGTTTCCAATCTCTGATTTAAGAAAGTTTTGCGGCGATGGCCACCCAGCCGTCTTCATTGAGCACTTCAAGTATGGTAAACCCCTGTTTTTCAAGAGCCCCAATAATTATATCCAGGTTTTCCTCGATAATCCCGGAGGTGATAAAAATTTTATCCCCGGTGAGCAGTACCGGAATGTCGGGGATCATGGGAAGGATGGTCTGGGTCAGGATGTTGGCCACCACCAGGTCAAAACCGCCCTGGGTGTCTGCCACCAGATCCCCGGTGTGCAGGTAAAAGCAGTTCTCGCAGACCCGGTTTGCCAGCAGATTCTGTCCGGCAACATCCACGGCCACGGGATCACAGTCAATGCCTTCAAGCTGTGCTGCCCCCAGTTTTGCCGCGACCACCAGCAAAATCCCCGAACCGGTACCCACGTCCAGTACCCGGGCCCCTGGCCGCAGGTGGCCTTCGATTAGGCGCATGCACAATGCTGTCGTGGGGTGGGTTCCCGTGCCAAAGGCCATGCCCGGATCAAGCTCAATGACGATATCATCGCCGCCGGCTTGAAAATCCCGCCAGGAAGGCTTGACCACCAGGCGCTCGGAGATGCGCACCGGATGAAAATGGGCCTTCCAGGATTCGGCCCAGTCCTGCTCATCCACGTCGCTGTAACGGGTCGAGCATGCGTCCGCAACAGATGCCGGCAGCCGGCAAAGGGCGTCTTCCAGCTTACGGCGGTTTTGTTCCAATTGGTCATCTGCTCTGAAAAAGCCGATCACTGCATTCTGCCGCGGCCGGGGCAGTGAATCGTCGGCCCAGTCCAGTTCCGGGTCTGCATCCGGGCTTTCCACGATTACGCCCTGCAGGCCCAGATCGCAGAAGATATCGGTTATCATGGCGGCCGCGGACTCGGGATCTGACGACTCAAATGTTACACGGGTTTGAATCCATTTCATTGGTCTACCGCTTTTTCTGGTTTGTGTTTGCATAGGGCCCTGCAATACGCCGACGCAGTTTAAATAACAAGACTTTTTTATCCCTTTTCCCCTGCTGGTGCGGTTTAACTGCTTGACGGGGCCAGGGGAAATTGATAATTATCGATGTATTATGGAAGGTGACTCCCGACGATATCAGCGCCAGCGCGAAGCCATGGTCAAAAACCAGATCGAAACCCGTGGGGTGAGCGATCCCGGGACCCTTGCGGCCATGCGGCGGGTTCCCCGTCACCTGTTTGTAAACGAAGCCCTCATGGACCAGGCTTACAATGATCATCCCCTGCCCATCGGCGAGCAGCAGACCATTTCTCAGCCCTATATCGTAGCCATGATGACCGAAGCCCTGCAGCTTAACCAGGACGACCGGGTGCTTGAAATCGGTACGGGTTCGGGCTACCAGGCGGCCGTGCTCGCGGAAATCGCCTACCGGGTCTACACCATTGAACGCAACCGGACCCTTTATGAAAGCGCCCGCAAAATGTTTGAAGGTCTTGGTTACTACAACATTATTGCCCGTTATTCCGACGGCACTATCGGCTGGCGGGAGGAAAGCCCGTTTGATGCCATCATGGTTACAGCCGGTGCCCCTGAAATCCCCAAACCCCTCGTGGACCAGCTGGCCATTGGCGGGCGCATGGTGATTCCCGTAGGCTCTTCCCTTTCCCAGAAAATGATCAAGGTTGTCAAGGAAGACCAGGGCCTGCATCAGAGCGAACTGGGTGGATGCCGGTTTGTTCGGCTTGTGGGTCAGTACGGGTGGAGAGACGCTTGAGTTCAGGTCCCCGCGCCAAAACCTGGAAATCCGTGTTTATGGACCCCCCCGGACCCCGTTCCAAAGGCGCTGCCGTTTTCCTGGCGGTCAAGGGTGCATGCATGGGGGCGGCCGATACCGTACCCGGGGTTTCCGGCGGCACCATTGCATTGATCACCGGCATTTATCAGGACCTGCTGGCTGCAGTCAAATCCGTTGACGCCCGCGCCATACACCGTCTGCTTGTTTTGGATATCAAGGGCGCTTTGGCCGGGGTGCATCTCCGCTTTCTTTTGAGCCTGTTTTGCGGCATCGGCATTGCGGTGTTCAGCCTGGCCCGGGTGATGAACTATCTGCTGGCCCATCATCCCGTGCCCACCTGGAGTCTTTTTTTCGGCCTGATCGCCGCTTCGATCTGGGCGGTGGGGCGCCGGGTGACGGAATGGACTGCAGGGCCGGCTGCGGGGTTTTGTGCCGGGGCTGCAGCCGCGTGGTACGTTGTGGGTCTGGTGCCGGCACAAACCCCTGAAACGGTTTGGTTCGTGTTCTTGTCCGGGATGGTGGCGGTCTGCGCAATGATTTTGCCCGGGTTGAGCGGTGCATTTATCCTGTTGATTCTCGGCAAGTATGAATATGTCCTGGGCCTGGTGGAAAACCCCTTTGTCCCGGCAAACCTGGGCATGCTCGCGGTTCTGGCCGCGGGATGCGCCGTTGGGCTGGCCGGGTTTGCCCGGCTGCTCAAATACGTGCTCGACACCCGGCCCGATCTGGCCATTGCTTCTCTGACCGGCCTGATGCTGGGCTCCATGCGAAAAATCTGGCCATGGAAAGAACCTTTGGTCACAGAGCAGATTCACGGCAAGCTGGTGGTGATCACGGAAAGAAATATCTGGCCGGAGCCTGTGCTTTCCGAGTTGATGTTCCCTCTGATTTTGATGGCTGCCGGCTTTGGGGCCGTGCTGGCCATGGAGCGGATCTCAAGCCGGTGGTCTTCGGTGCATCAGACGGTTTCATCCGAATCTTCGGAATCGCCCCCCAGGGAACAATGAAATCGCTGTTCCAGTTTTTCCTGCACCACCGGCGGGACCATGCTTTCAATATTGCCCCCGAACTTGGCTGCTTCCTTGATAATGGACGAACTGGTGAAAATCCAGCGCAATCCGGTCATCAGAAATACGGTCTGCACCTCCCGGTTGAGCCGCCGGTTCATCAGAGCCATCTGAAATTCGTATTCAAAATCAGACACCGCCCGCATGCCCCTTAAAATGGCATGCGCATTGCGCTGTTTGGCGTAATCCACCAGCAGGCCGTCATAAGAGGCGATTTCCACGTTTGAAAACCCGGCAAGGGATCGCGTGAGCAGATCAATGCGCTCGTCCACGGAGAAAAGCAGTTTTTTCGCCGGGTTTTCCAGTATGGTGATAATGAGGCGGTCAAAGATTTTCAGGCCCCGCTCAATGATGTCCAGGTGGCCGTTGGTGACCGGGTCAAATGACCCCGGGTAGATGGCGATTTTTTCCATAATCAATGTCCTGAGTGCTTTAACGTGATGAGAAACAAGGCTTTTTGGGTCATTGCCCCGGAGTTGGTCCGGTATCGGATTTGCCGTTTGCTACCATATTTGACAAAAAGCTGACAATGGTTTTTCCGTATTTGCGCTGATCTGTGCATTGCAGGCCGAAAAGATCCCCGGGAAGAGGATCTGCAGCCGCATGCTCGATGATCACAAGGGCCTCCGGCGCCAGCACACCGCTGCCGGCCAGGTTTTTTATGGCCGGCTCCAGGGCCCCGGCGTTGTATGGGGGATCCAGAAACACCAGGTCAAAGAAAAGCCCGGTTGAAGATAAAAATCCCGGATCCTGCAAAATGTTTCGGCACAGCACCCTGGACTGCTGCTCTGCGCGGCAGGCGGCTACGTTTTTTTCGATTGTGGCCACAGCCCTGCGTTCGGATTCCACAAATACCGCATACCCGGCCCCCCGGCTCAGGGCTTCCAGGCCAAAGGCCCCGGTTCCGGCAAACAGGTCCGCCACCCGGGCGCCGTGGACACGCCCGGCGCAGATGTTGAACACGGCTTCCCGGACCTTTCCCGAAGTGGGCCGTGTGGTGCGGTCCGGGAGGGAAAACAGGTTTCTGCCCCTGTTTTTTCCGGCAATGATTTTCATTTTTCAGGTTCCTTCTGCCGGGTGATTTTCTGCTGAATCTTTTTGACCCGGGTTTTGTCTGCTCCCGTGGCCTTTGCGGTTTTGCTGATGTCAAAATCATGGGATTTGAGTTTTTGTATGATAAATACCTCTTCAAAGGCCTGCTGTGCATCCCTGAGCCGGTCAAAGGAAAACAGTTCCGCTGCCGGGGTGGCCTGTGGTCTGGCGGCGGTGTTGTAAGGCGCAGGAAGGTCTTTGACCCCGATGGAATCCCCGGCCATTATGTCCAACCGCTCCACCAGGTTTTTGAGTTCCCGGACATTGCCCGGCCAGTCGTACTGCTTGAGCATTTCCACGGCCTCGGGCGCCATCTGCTTGGCCGGGGTGCGGTTGTCTTCGGCCGTTTTGGAGAGAAATACATGGATCAGGGCCGGAATGTCTTCGATGCGTTCGCGCAGGGCCGGCACTGAGATGGGCACCACGTTGATCCGGTAATACAGATCTTCGCGGAATGTACCCTCTTCTATGGCTTTTTTCAGATTTTTGTTTGTCGCGGCAATCACCCGGACATCAATGGGAATGGTGCGGCTGCCGCCCAGGCGCTGAAATTGTTTTTCCTCGAGAATCCGCAGTATGGTGGCCTGGGTCTTGAGGCCCATGTCGCCGATTTCGTCGAAAAACAGAGTCCCGGTGTGGGCCAGTTCAAATTTGCCGTACTTTTTGGTTGCCGCCCCGGCAAAAGCCCCCTTTTCATGGCCCAGCAGTTCGCTTTCCAGGCTTTCATCGTTTAACGCCGCACAGTTAACATCCACCAGAGGCTTGTCGCAGCGGGCCGACAACTGGTGAATGGTCCGGGCCACCAGTTCTTTTCCGGTGCCGTTTTCACCGGTGATCAGGATCCAGGCATCGGTTGGCGCGGCAATCTGGATTTGCTTTTTGAGCTCCATGGTGGCCGGGCTGCTGCCGGTGATGGCGTATTTTTCAATGGTTTTTTTCCGCAGAAACCGGTTTTCCTCCTCCAGGCGCCGGAAATTCAATGCATTGTTAATGGCCACAATCACCCGGTCAATGTTCAGGGGCTTTTCAATAAAATCATAAGCGCCCATTTTCGTTGCATTGACAGCGGTTTCAATGGTGCCGTGGCCGGTGATCATCACTACCTGGACATGGGAGTGCTGGTTTTTGATTTCCTTTAAGGTGTCAATGCCGTCTAACCCCGGCATCCAGATATCGAGCAGCACCAGGTCCGGAGTCTGTGTCTCCATGCACTGGAGGGCTTCATAGCCGTTTGTTGCGGTCATGGTTTCAAAGCCTTCGTCCATGAGAATACCGCTTAAGGAACGGAGAATGGAAGGTTCGTCATCCACGATCAGAATGGTCGGAAACATTTGGCTTTTCCTTGGTTTGAAATTTTTTCGCCCGGGGTCATACCGGCAGTTCAATGATAAACCGCGCTCCTTCGGGCTGGTTGTCTTCTGTGCTGATGGTGCCCTGATGGTCTGCCACAATTGTGGCCACAATGGCAAGCCCCAGTCCCATCCCGGATTTTTTGGTGGTAAAATCCGGCTCAAACAAATAAGGCTTGTCCGCATCCGGGATGCCGCTTCCCGTGTCTGCCACGGCAATCCGGACTTTTTCCTCTTCCGGGGCAAATTCCGCGGTAATGGAAATCTCTCCCTGTTCCCGGATGGCGGCAATGGCGTTGTCAATCAGGTTGATCAGGACCTGCTTGATCTGCTGGCGGTCCAGGTTGAGCTCGGGGATGTCCTGGCTGATTTTTACCGAAAACGCAATTTCCGGATGTCCTTCCCGGTAAAGGGCCACGGATTCGTAAATAATGGGGCTCAGCTCGCAGGGTGAGGGATTGGCGGTCGGAAACCGGGCGAACGAGGAAAATTCATTTACCAGGTTGCGGATCAGATCCGTGTGATCGATAATGGTCTGGGTGCATTCGTCAAACACCGGATCATTGATCTGTTTCTGGTATTTGCGTTTCAGCCGCTGGGCAGACAGGGAAATGGGCGTAAGGGGATTTTTCACCTCATGGGCGATTCTTCTGGCCACTTCCCGCCAGGCAGCCATGCGCTGGGCTTTTTCCAGTTCGGTCAGATCATCGAAAACCATCACAATGCCCAGCTGATGGCCGGCGTCGTCCTTCAGGGCATTGAAATTGACCTTGAAGGTCCGCCGCTTTCCGTTGATGGTCAGGTTCAGGGCCTTGGAAACGCTGTCGTCAGACTGGCTGGAAAAGTGCGTCATGATTTCAGAGGCCAGCTTGGGATAGGGTTCGCTCAGCAGGTGTCTGTAGCTTTTTTTCAAAACGTCTGCGGCCTGTATCCGGAGCATCTCTTCGGCCGAGGCATTGATGGTGGTGATCAGGCCGTGGGCATCCAGGGATATGACCCCGGCGGATACGTTGTTTAAAACAATTTCCATGTACCTGCGCCGTTCCTCGATTTCCAGATTCTGCTCGTAGAGTTTTCTGGCGGAAAACTCCAGTTCCCTTCGGTTGAATCGAAGCTCCCGGGTCATTTTGTTAAACGAGTCCACCAGGATCTTCATTTCATCGTCGGCCTGGACGTTGATGTTGTAAGTCAGGTCGCCCTCTGCCAGTTTCCTTGTCCCTTCGGCCAGTTCCATGATGGGGATGGTAATGGAGCGGGAAAGATACATGCCAAACCAGATGGCGCAGAAAACTACCAGCAGGGCAACCACCGAGAGGGTGATGAAATACGACAGCCGGATGGGCTGTTTGAGCATTTCAATCTGCTTGTATTCTTCAAGGCCGCGGGATATGGATGCCAGGTGCTCGGCCATATCCGGCGGCAGAAGCACGCTGATGACCACAAAGCCTTTGATTTCATCGCCCTTGGCGCCGTAGGGCACTGTTGCGATATTTCGGATCAGCTCTCCGTGGGAAAGCAGTTCCGATGTGGACCATGTCGGTGAAGGCGTGGCCATGGATTTCTGCAGCTGATTGGCGTCGACTTCGGATAAGGCCACGTCCGGCAGCCCGGGGCCCGTGGAAAAGCCAAGGCGCCTGAAGTTGGCGCCGTAAGCCTCCACGGCATCGATGTTAAATTCCCGCTGCACAATCTGGATGTAGTTGTTCAGGCTCGTGTTGTTATCCGGCTTGAGCAGATTGCGGCTGTTGATTTGATAGGCGGCTTTTTCCAGGAAAAACCGGTTGTTGTTCTCCACGTGCTGGTACATGCTCTGGCCCACGGCAAGGGAATTGTCCAAAGCTTGTTCAATGGGGACCTGGAACCAGAATCCGATGCTGCTGGAGATAAAATGAAGGGAAAAGGCAAACAGCACACCGGCCGGCAGCAGGCTCAGGGAGATAAAGGCGGCCACCAGCTTGGTTCGCAGCCGCGTGCCGGGAATCCGGCTGCGTCTTTCATAAAAAAGTTTCACCAGGTTGCGGAAGACCAGAAAGATCAGCAGCAGGATCAGGAGCATGTCGATGTTCATGAGGATAAACATCAGCATCATGCTCGAAAAGGGTACCTCCATGCCCCTTACCATGGGCTTGACAATGAGATACGACAGCAGACCCACCAGCACCAGAACAACAGCGATGATGATCAGATCGCGCTTTCGGCGCCTGCGGTCAGCTTCATGATCCGGGGGGGTGGGGGTGATGTATCGGTTGGGTCTCACGTTTTCAATAACCGAATTCAATGCTGTGCCAGTTGGTTTCAAAATCCCACAGGGAGACGAAAAAAAAGATATAATTCAGGTAAAAGGGCAGTTCCACGGTATCGAGCCTGGCTTTGGCCCGGATCCGGTATTTTTTGCCTTCCTGGAGTTTGTCAACCGCGGCGATCCGCAGGCTTTTGATTTCCGACATCCATTGCCGGGCCTTTTCAAAGCTGTCCGTGGTCAGGGTTCGGTTCTCCTCCCAGGAACGGCGGACCACAAATTGTTTTTTAAGGCTTTCATATTTGATGGTATGGGTAACTTTTTTTTCCGCCACCAGGGAGTTGGGCAGCACAAAGGCATTGATCTTCTCCAGGCGGACAATAAAGGAAAAGGATGTGGGAATACCGTTTAGAACGGCCTGTTTCATCTGTTCGGTAAAAGCTCCTTCAACTGTGACAAACAAAAGCAGATCATCCCGGGTATTGCTGATCACCATGTCGGTCAGCCGGGCCTTTTGGGCCCCGGCAGCCGTCGGCGCCATTGCCGGGATCAGGACAACAGCCAGGAGAATGAGGAAAAAAAAACGTGTTTTTTTCACAAATATCTTTCCGGAACGCAAAAGATCCAACTGCATCCTTTCAAAGCCCCTTGCCGCTTACCCGGCAGCTGCTTCGAAATGTTCGAGGGTAGTGGTTTTCCAGCATTGCTTATGCCTGAAAAAGGTCTTTAAAAATTCGTGGTTAAAGTTGTGGCCGGATTTGTGTAAAACAATGTGGCCGACAATGGGAATTCCCAGAAGGGAAAAATCGCCGATGCAGTCAAGGATCTTGTGCCGGACAAATTCATCGGGCCAGCGCAGGCCGTCTTCATTGAGCACGCCGTTTTTATCAATGGCCACGGCATTGTCCAGTGATCCCCCCCTGGCCAGGCCGTAGAATTTTAGCATCTCCATTTCATGCATGAACCCGAAAGTCCTGGCTCCGGCGATTTCGGTTTCAAACCGCTTTTCGTCCAATTCAATTTCAAGGCACTGCTGCCCGATGGCCGGATGGTCAAAGTCAATGGAGCAGGTGATTTTCTGCTTTCGGTCTGGATAGACGCACACCGATTTATCCCCGTCTTCCAGAAAAATCGGTTTTTGAATCCAGAAGTAAAACTGCGGGGCATCTTGTTCTGCAATGCCTGTTTCCCGTATGCCCCGGGTAAATACCGCTGCACTGCCGTCCATGATGGGCAGCTCGTAATCATCGAGTTCCACGATGGCGTTGTCAATGGAAAGTCCAGCAAAGGTGGCCATCAAGTGCTCGATGGTCGAGACGATGCACCCGTTTTCTCCGATGACAGTGGCCAGGCTGGTGTCCACCACCCGGTTGAAATGCCCGGCCACTGTGGGCCTGGCGGGCAAATCCGTACGCCGGAATTTAATGCCGAAGTTTGGCGGCGCCGGCTCAATGTTTAAGTGTACAGTTCTTCCGGAATGCACGCCCTGGCCGGTAAACGACACTGGTGCAGCCAGGGTCCGCTGATATTTATAAAGTCCCATAAGGGTTTGTTGTCCTGCTTGGTCAATTGGCATGACGGCGTTTTTATGGTCAAATTCAGCCGGCATACGTCAATATTTTATCCTTTTATAACGGATTCTGTATCAAATTGCAATGCAGACCGCAACATGTCAGAGACGGGCCGGTTTTTTCCAAAACCCCTGTTGTTTTTCCGAAAGGTGCGGCAAACAAAAGATCTTTCAGGCATTTTCGGATTTTTCAATTGTTCGGGCCTTACGGCTTTGCTATGGTTTGGCCCGGCACACAAACGGAGTTTGAGTAAACCGAAGATGCGCAGAGAAATCCGGCTCAGCCCGGATTCAGGGGGGGCATCCGTGTTATCCAGGGTAATTACCGGTGCAGTCGTGGGAATCAACGGCCTGCTCATGGAGGCGGAGGTTGACATTGCCCGTGGGCTTCCGGCGTTTTCCACCGTGGGGCTTCCCGAGGCCGCGGTACGGGAAAGCCGGGAGCGGGTCAAGGCCGCTATTGTCAATTGCGGCTACGTGTTTCCCGATGACCGGATCACCGTGAATCTGGCCCCGGCGCATATAAAAAAGGAGGGCACGGGGTTTGATCTGCCCATCGCAGTCGGAATTCTCGAGGCTTCGGGCGTGATACCGGCCGGGGCCGCAGATTCCTGCGTGCTGGTGGGTGAACTGGCCCTGGACGGACGTATAAAACCGGTCAACGGTTGTCTGCCCCTGGTGCTTGCCGCAAAAGAGGCCGGTTACAGGGGGCTTGTGGCGCCTTACGACAACCGCCGGGAAGCCGCCGTGACCGACGGAATCAACGTTTATCCGGTCCGGTCTTTGGCCGAGGTGGTTGATTTTCTCCGCCGGACCCGGGAGATTTCTCCCCAGCAGCCGACCGCATCAGAGAGCGACACCCGGGCGGTCCCTGAAGCCGATTTTTCAGATGTGGCCGGTCAGGCCCATGTCAAAAGAGCACTGGAAATTGCCGCAGCCGGCGCCCATAATGTGATGATGATCGGTCCTCCGGGCTCGGGCAAAACCATGCTGGCCAAAAGATTTGCCGGCATTGTGCCGCCCATGGATTTTTCCGAGGCCATTGAGACCACCAAGATTTTCAGTGTGGCCGGGCTGCTGGCAAAAGACCAGGCCCTGGTGACCCAACGGCCCTTTCGTGCCCCCCATCACACTATTTCCGATGCCGGACTCATTGGCGGCGGCGGGATTCCGCGCCCCGGCGAGGTGAGCCTGGCCCATAACGGGGTGCTGTTTTTGGATGAACTGCCGGAATTCAAAAAAAGCGTCCTCGAGGTGCTGCGCCAGCCCCTGGAAGACGGGCAAGTGACCATTTCACGGGCCTCTACTTCCCTTACCTATCCTTCGGACTTTATCCTGGTGGCGGCCTTGAATCCTTGTCCCTGCGGTTATTATTCCGACCCGGCGCACGAATGCCGGTGTTCCGCGGCCCAGATTGCAAAATACCGAAACCGGCTGTCCGGACCCCTGCTTGACCGTATTGATATGCACGTGGAGGTGCCGGCGGTGGTCTACGGTGATCTTGTGGGCGAGGGGTCAGGGGAACCTTCGGCTGAAATCCGCCGGCGGGTTGTGGCGGCAAGAAAGATTCAGGTCCGGCGCTTGCAAAAATCCCCCATACGCGCCAACGCAGGCATGAGCACCCGCCATATCCGGCAGTACTGCGTTATTGACGCCGAATCCGAACAAATTGTCAAAAACGCCGCAGACCGGCTTGGTCTTTCGGCCCGGGCCTATCACAGGATTCTCAAAATTGCCCGTACAATTGCTGATCTGGAAGCCTCCGCCCGGATCCGGCCCCCGCATATCCTGGAGGCCATCGGCTACCGGAGCATGGACCGGCCGGTGTAGCCGGTTTAATAAAAATCATTTCGAGGTAAAATCGCCGTGATCCCTTATGACGTGTGGGCGGAAATTGATCTGGCCGCCATTGCGCAAAATATCCGGAATCTCAGGGCCGGACTGACAAACAACGCCCGCCTGATGGCCGTGGTCAAGGCAAACGCCTACGGCCACGGGGCCGTACCCGTGGCCGGCCAGGCGCTGTCCGCCGGTGCCGACTGCCTGGCCGTGGCCCGCCTTGCCGAAGCATTGGAGCTTCGGTATGCGGGCATTTCCTGTCCGATCCTGATTTTCGGCCACACCCCCCCGGAAATGGCGGGCAAGCTCATGGACTTTGATCTCATCCAGACGGTATACGCTTATGCCGACGCCCGGGATCTCGATCTGCGGGCCCAGGCATACGGCAGGGCCATCCGGGTGCATGTCAAGATTGATACCGGAATGGGGCGTCTGGGCGTGGCCGGATGGCCGGATTTCTCCCGGGACGCCTGCGGGAGTGCCGCAGAGGAGGTTGCGGCCATCTGCAGTTTGCCCGGTCTGAGTGCTGAAGGGGTTTACACCCATTTTGCCACCGCTGACAGTCCGGATCCGGCGGGAACACGCCGGCAGCTGGAGGTGTTTTTGCAGATTTTGTCGGTCCTGGAACGCCGCGGTATCACTTTTTCAGTGCGCCATGCGGCAAACAGCGCAGCTGCCATCAATCTTCCCGAAACCCATCTGGACATGGTGCGCCCGGGCATCAGCATATATGGATGTTATCCGTCCCAAGAGGCGGAACAGTCCGGGATTCACCTGGCGCCCGCCATGAGCCTGCGCGCCAGAATCGTTCATCTAAAAAGCGTGGACCCGGGTTTCAGGGTCAGTTACGGGTGGACGGAGCAAACCCGGAAAAAAACCGTCATTGCTACTGTGCCCATCGGGTATGCGGACGGTTATGACCGGCATTTTTCCTCCAGGGGAAAAATGTTGCTCCGCGGATTTCCGGCACCGGTAATCGGCCGGGTATGCATGGATCACACAATGATAGATGTCGGCGCTGTGCCGGATCCGGCCTGCGGTGAACCTGTTCTGATCTTCGGCCGGGACACCCGTGGAACGCTGGCCGTGGATCATCTGGCACATACGCTGGGCACCATCCATTACGAGGTTTTATCCCGGATTTCCGCCCGGATCCCCAGGATTTACAAATCTGCGCCGTCAAATGGAAACGATATATAGTGCTTACTGAGTATTTTAAATCTATATGTTGAGGGTTTTCCGGTTGCCTAACACAGCGGATTTGCGCCGGAATTTGGGCGCTGAAATTCCTTGACAAGGCAGGGGGCGGGTGCTAAAAAAATACTTTCGGCACGGTAAGTGTGGAATAGATTAATTTTCTTTAAAAATTAAGCAGTTAGGCAAAAGACAACCGGAAATCCGGTTATCAGGGCCCGATAAAGATGCGATGGAACGGATCTGTAAGAAATGATTTGTTTACGTGTGAGATAAGAAAGGAGGTGCACACGGCTCGCAACGGAAAGTTTGATTTTTTACATGAACTTAGTGGAAATGTGGTAACATTCACTAACAATTGACAATCAGGAGGTTGATAATGCCAAGTTTCGTCATTACCGAAAAATGCGACGGCTGCAAGGGCGGGGACAAGACAGCATGTATGTACATTTGTCCCAACGACTTGATGGTCCTCGAACCCAACACCATGAAAGCCTATAACCAGGAGCCCGATCAGTGCTGGGAATGTTTTTCCTGTGTAAAAATCTGCCCCACCCAGGCCATTGAAGTCCGCGGATATGCCGATTTCGTTCCTCTGGGAAGCAGCATCTATCCCATGCTGGGAACCGAAGATGTCATGTGGACCTGTAAGTTCAGAAACGGCTTGGTCAAACGGTTCAAGTTCCCCATCCGAACCACTCCCGAAGGCGAAGCCAATGCCTACAACGACCTGAAAGGCAAGGATCTCGAAAGCGACCTGCTGTCCACCGAAGAAGCCGACGGCTACCAGGTCCCCAAACCCCAGGCGACCGTATAGCCGATTCGCCCGGACGGACGAGATTAATTCAAACTGATTCGATCTTTAAGGAGGATATAAGATGGCATTACCGAATAAACCCAAGGGTGAACTCAAGGCCGTGAGAGATCCGGAAGTTGTGGAGAAAGAAGTCGACGTCCTGATTGTAGGCGGCGGCATGGCGGCTTGCGGCGCTGCTTTTGAGGCAAAAAAGTGGGCTGACAGCGAATCCGTTCTGCTCGTGGACAAGGCCGCGCTGGAGCGCTCCGGTGCTGTGGCTCAGGGGCTTTCCGCAATCAATACTTATCTCGGGGATAACACCCCGGATGATTACGTCCGCATGGTCAGAAACGACCTGATGGGCATTGTCCGCGAAGACCTGATCTTTGACCTGGGCTGCCACGTGGATGACTCTGTTCATCTGTTTGAGGAGTGGGGGCTGCCCGTATGGAAGAAATCCCCGGAAGGCAAGAACCTCGACGGCAAAAAGGGTCTGAAACAGGGCTCCCTGAAGTCCGGTGCACAGCCTGTCCGCACGGGTAAATGGCAGATCATGATCAACGGCGAATCCTATAAGCGGATCGTTGCCGAAGCCGCCAAAAAGGCCCTGGGCGACGACAACATCCTGGAGCGGGTCTTTATCGTTGAACTGCTGCTCGACAAAAACAAGGAAAACCAGATCGCCGGTGCGGTCGGTTTCTCCGTGCGTGAAAACAAAGTCTACATCATCAAGGCCAAAACCATGATGGTGGCCTGCGGCGGCGCAGTCAACATTTACCAGCCGCGGTCAGTGGGCGAAGGCAAGGGCCGTGCATGGTATCCGGTATGGAACTCCGGTTCCACCTATACCCTGTGCATGAAGGTCGGCGCCGAGCTGTCCATGATGGAAAACCGGTTCACCCCGGCGCGCTTCAAAGATGGTTACGGTCCGGTGGGTGCATGGTTCCTGCTGTTTAAGGCCAAAGCCCTCAACGGTCTGGGCGAATCCTATGTTGCCAGCGACGCAGCCAAAAAAGAGCTTGAATTCTATGCGCCGTACGGCACTGCCGCCATCACCCCGACCTGTCTGCGTAACCACCTGATGCTCTTTGAGATGAAGGCCGGTCGCGGTCCGATCCTCATGGACACCGTGACCGCTCTGGCAGAACTGGGCAAATCCCTGGACAAGAAGGAACTCAAACATCTTGAGTCCGAAGCCTGGGAAGACTTCCTGGACATGACATGTGGCCAGGCCAACCTGTGGTGCGCCACCAACACCGAACCGGAAAAGAAAAACTCCGAGATCATGCCCACCGAGCCGTACCTGCTGGGTTCGCACTCGGGCTGCTGCGGTCTGTGGACCTCCGGCCCGGATTATGACTGGGTTCCGGATGCTTTCAAGATCAAGGCGGACAACGGCAAGGTCTACAACCGCATGACCACTGTCAACGGTCTGTTCACCGCCGGCGACGGCGTGGGCTGCTCCGGCCACAAATTCTCCTCCGGCTCCCATGCTGAAGGACGTATGGCCGCCAAGCAGATGGTCCGTTACGCCAAGGATCACGCTGACCACACCCCCGAATTGGCCCTGAGCAAGGACGAGATCGTGGATATGGTCTACAAGCCGGTCCGGACCTACCTGGACAACTTCGAATACACCACGGCTGAAAACATCAACCCGAACTACCTCAAGCCCGAGGGCATGATGTACCGGCTGATGAAGGCCACCCATGAATACGGCGCAGGAACCGCTACCTTCTATGAAACCACCAGCAAAAACCTTGAGATCGTCATGGATATGCTGGAAGTCATGCGTGAAGACTGCGAAAAACTGGCCGCCGGCGACCTGCATGAGCTGATGCGCGCCTGGGAAATCTATCACCGCATCTGGACGGTGGAATCCCATCTGCGTCACATCCAGTTCCGCAAGGAAACCCGGTACCCGGGCTTCTACTATCAGTCGGACTATCCGAACCAGGATGACGAGAACTGGTTCTGCTTCACCAACTCCAAGTATGATCCCAAGGCCCAGAAATGGGATATTTTCAAGCGGGATTATGTCCAGATCATTCCCAGCTAAGCCGGGTATGAGCGGAGATTAGCAGCATATGCCTCCAGGTGTCGATTCGACACCTGGAGGTTTTTATTAAACAAAGCCCTGGATAACTTTTCAACCCCATTGAATTCGTTTCCGATTTGGAAACCGCAGGCTGGAGTCCGGAGAACCGGTGCGGACAACAGGGGCCCGCGACCATCCGGCATCGAGCCTGCTGTTTCGAAAATACACCAGATCGACATGAACGCAAATGGACGCGCAAGCCGGTCCAATACTAAGGATATGAACATGATGGAATGAAGTGGCCAGATATAGACGGTTAAACGAATCGAACCTATAAGCACGGAGGGACAGCATGAGTGAAGCGCAAGGAGCCCCGTTTAGCGGAAGCATCTTGGTGGTCGGCGGCGGCATCAGCGGACTGACCACGGCTCTGGAAGCCGCGGAAGTGGGCTATGAAGTCTTTATTGTCGAGAAAAATCCTTATCTGGGCGGACGGGTTGCTCAATTAAAGCAGTATTTCCCCAAATTATGCCCCCCCACCTGCGGCCTGGAAATCAATTTCCGCCGGATCAAGGACAACCCCAGAATCAAATTTTTTACCCTGGCAGATGTTGAAAAAGTCGACGGCTCGCCGGGCAACTACAACGTGAGCATCAAGCTCAACCCCCGCTACGTCAATGAGAATTGCACCTGCTGCGGCGCCTGCGCCGATGCCTGCCAGACGGAAATTTCCAATGAATTCAATTTTGGCATGGACAAGACCAAAGGCGCTTTTCTTCCCCATGAAATGGCTTTTCCCAACAGGTATGTCATTTCTTCCAAGATTATGGGAACTGAAGATGCGCAGCGGTGCAAGGAAGCCTGCCCCTATGATGCGGTGGATCTGGAAATGCAGGCCAAAACCATGGATCTCAATGTGGGCGCCATTGTCTGGGCAACCGGCTGGGAACCCTATGATGCATCCAAAATCGACAACCTGGGATTCGGTCAGTATCCCAACATCGTCACCAATATGATGCTGGAGCGTTTGGCCGCGCCCAACGGACCCACCAAGGGCCAGATTCTCCGGCCTTCGGACAACCAGGCCCCCAAAAGCGTGGCCTTTGTTCAGTGCGCCGGCTCCAGGGACGAAAACCATCTGCCGTACTGTTCCTATATCTGCTGCATGGCTTCGTTAAAGCACGCCACTTATATCCGGGAGCAGTATCCGGACGCCAAAGTCTATATTTTTTATATTGACATGCGGGCGCCCGGCTACCGGTATGAAAGGTTCTACGAGAAAGTCAAGGCCGATGAAAACGTCGTATTCATCAAGGGCAAGGTTGCGGCTGTGGAAGACGGCGGCAACGGACAGGTGACCCTTGTGGCCGAGGATGCGGTCAGCGGAGAAAAGCTTCATCAGACCGTGGATATGGCGGTTCTGGCCACTGGTATGCAGCCCACGGCCGTCAATGCCAAGTTGCCGGCGGCCGATCTGAACTACACGGAAGACGGCTTCATCATTAATGACCTGGATAAGGGCGGCATGTTTGCCACCGGGTGTGCCAACCGGCCAGCCGATGTCATGATGTCCAATCAGAATGCGACCGGTATTGCCTTAAAGGCAATTCAAACCATGATGAAGCGGTAGGAGGTTAGATCATGAGTAAAAAATACGGCGTTTATATTTGCAAAGGATGCGGCATCGGCGATGCCCTGGATATAGAGGCGATCTGCGACGTGGTCGAAGAAGAGGCCCTGCCCTGCAAGACCCATGATTTCCTGTGCAGCCAGCAAGGCGTGGATTTTATTAAAAAAGACATTGAAGAAGAGGGCACCAATACGCTCGTGATTGCCGCCTGCTCCCGCCGGGTCAATTACAACACCTTTAAATTCGACGGCTGCATTGTCGAGCGGGTCAACCTGCGCGAGGGCGTGGTCTGGTCCCATCCCAGGGATCAATTTCCCATGCTTACCGAGGAGCAGAAGGAAGATGAAAATAACTTTGACACCGTTCAGATGATGGCAGAAGATTACGTGCGCATGGGCATGGCCCGGGTGGAAAAGGTCAAACTGCCGGAGCCCTACCTGCTCGAAATCCTGAGCCGCAAAATCATGGTCATGGGCGGCGGGATCACGGGCATGAGCGCTGCCCTGGATGCCGCTGATGCGGGATATGAAGTCACCATCGTGGAAAAGGAAGACCAGCTTGGCGGAAACGCCAAAAAGTGGAGAAAGCAGCTGCCGATTCAGCCGCCCTATGAAAGCCTGATTCCCCCCATGGTGGCCGATAAGATTAAAGCAGTTGAAAATCATCCCAAAATCGACATCCGCACCGGCACTGTGGTGGCGCGGATTGCCGGACAGCCGGGAGATTTCACGGTTACCCTGAAAAACCCCGGGGAAAAGATCGAGTTTGACGTGCCCTACCCTCTGCCCCCGGAAATGCGTGTGGATGAGAACGGCAAGGAACTGGAGCATGAGGCGCTGCTGGAAAAATACAAGGAATACAACGAAGGCCGGCGCGATATTCTTACCCTGGATCCCAACGGCGAAAAGTTCGGGGCTGTGATCCTGGCGGCCGGATGGCGGCCCTACCAGCCCAAAGATGATGAATTTCCGCATTTGGGATGGGGCGCAAGCCCGGACGTGGTCACCAACCATCAGTTCGAGGAAATGGCGGCAGCCGGCAAGATCACCCGGCCGTCGGACGGCAGGGAAGCCAAGAACGTGGTGTTCGTCCAGAGCCCCGGAAACGGAGAGGATGCAGATTTTCCCTACACCGGGGTGGTCACCAGCATGGTGGCATTAAAGCAGGCCCAGTACGTGCGTGAGGATTATCCTGACGCAAAGGCCTATATTTTCTATCAGCACATGCGTACCTCGGGGTTGAACGAGAACTTTTACAAGGCTGCCCAGCAGGATTCGGGCATTTTTATGAGCAAGGGCGAGGTCACATCCGTTGAGAAAAACGGCAGCGGGCTGGTCGTGTCGGCAAAAGACACCCTCCTGGGCGAAAACATCGGGGTCAACGCAGACCTGGTGGTTCTGGCCACAGGAATGCTGCCTGTGACATTCGACGATCCCACAGTGAACCTGGCCTACCGCCAGGGCCCGGGTTTTCGGGACAATGACCTGTTTGACAAGTACGCGGATTCCAACTTTATCTGTTTTCCCTATGAGACCCAGAGAACCGGTATTTATGCGGCCGGTGCGGTGCGCCGGGCCCTGTCGGTGGAAGAAAGCATGGAAGATGCCAGCGGTGCCGCCCTGAAGGCCATCCAGTGCCTGGAGTGTGTCAACCGGGGTATTGCAGTTCATCCGAGAACCGGGGATATGACATTTCCGGACTTTTTCTTCCAGCGCTGCACCCAGTGCAAGCGGTGTACGGATGAATGCCCGTTTGGCGCCATTGATGACGACGAAAAGGGAACCCCCAAACCCAATCCCACCCGGTGCCGCCGCTGTGGAACCTGCATGGGCGCATGTCCGGAACGGATCATCAGCTTTGCCGACTACAGTGTTGACAGCATCGGCTCACAGGTCAAATCCATTGAGGTTCCGTCAGAAGACGATTATGACGAACCGCCCCTGCGGATTCTGGGCCTGGTCTGCGAAAATGACGCTTATCCGGCCATGGATATCACGGGCCTGCACAAAAAGTCCTTTTCCGCCGATGTCCGGATAATCCCGGTACGCTGTCTGGGTTCGGTCAATGTGATCTGGATCAAGGATGCCCTTTCCCAGGGCATGGACGGGGTTTTTCTGCTTGGATGCAAGCACGGCGACGATTATCAGTGTCATTTTGTCAAGGGCAGCGAACTTGCCAGCATCCGGATGCAGAAAATCGGCGATGCCCTCTCCAGTCTCGCCCTGGAAGAAGAGCGCGTGGCCCAGTACGAAGTGGCCATTGATGACTACGACAGGATTCCGGAAATCATCAATGGATTTGTCGAACAGGTCGAAGAGCTGGGGCCGAACCCGTTTAAGGGATTCTAAAAGGATTGATGCGAATACAGCCCAATTGAGGAGGTTTGATTATGGCGGATAAATACCTGGTTCAACCAGACATTAATTTTATCAATGAGATACGGGCAAACGGGGGTGAGTCGCTGAAAAAGTGCTTTCAATGCGCTACATGCTCTGTTGCCTGCCCAATAGCCCCGGACTGCAAGCCCTTTCCAAGAAAGGAAATGATTGCCGCGTCCTGGGGGTTGAAGGACAAATTGCTGAGCAACCCGGACATCTGGCTGTGCCATAACTGCGGGGACTGCTCCACCTTGTGCCCCCGCGGGGCCAAGCCGGGCGATGTCATGGCGTCTTTGCGCATGATGGCCATCAATGAGTATGCCACACCCAAAAGCGTTGCCAATGCAGTAAACGACCGCAAGAAACTGCCGCTGCTCATCGCCCTGCCGGCGATTATTTTTATCGTGCTCGGCCTGATCACCGGCCTGATGGATTTCTCTCCGGAGCTAAACGAGCATGGGGAAATCGCCCATGCCAAGTTTTTTTCCACCTGGCTGGTGGATCTGGTTTTCATCCCGTTGAGCATCTGGGCTGTGGCGGTGTTTGCCATGGGTCTGAAGCGATTTATTGGCGATATTCATAAAAACGCCCTGGCCGAAGGCAAGACATACAAGGAAACCATTGACACCAAGGGGTTTTTGTCCGCCCTGGTGCGGGTGATTCCTTCGATTCTCAAGCACAGTAAGTTCTCCGAGTGCGGCGAGAACAACAACAGGGGCACACCGCACATGATGGTGCTGTTTTCCTTTATCGGTCTGCTGATTGTTACAGGCGTGTTTTTTGTCACCCTTTACGTGTTTGGCATCCATGGTCCATATTCCCAGCTCAATCCCATCAAAATCCTGGCCAATGTCAGCGGCATTGCCCTGATTATCGGCGCGGCGCTTTTGATCAAGCAGCGGATGGACAAAACCGACGAGGTTTCCACCTACAAGGACTGGTACCTGCTGTGGCTGGTGCTGGGCCTGGGTGTGACCGGCATGCTGGCAGAGCTGACCCGGCTGGCGGACGCAGCCTTTTTGACCTACCTCATCTATTTCATCCATCTGATGCTGGTATTTCATCTGATTGCGTTTCTGCCCTTCTCCAAACTGGCCCATCTGGTCTACCGCACCGTGGCCCTGGCGTATAACGAATACTCCGGCAGGGAGGCCAAAAAGGTCTGACAGATTTTGTTTGTCTGATTCATACTGATTGTGAAAAGGGGGCTTTATCCGTAAAGCCCCCTTTTTGCGTGGTGCGGGTTCCAATCAAAGCAGCCGGTATAATCGTCCGGAAAACAGAAAAAGGCGGTTTTTTAGGGTTTCCGTGGAAGGGTTGTCCTCGTGCCAAACCCCGGGACCAGGTATGAACATCAACTTTTTTTGAACCTGAGCGATTTTCAGGTTTGGCGCAGTTACAAGCAAGCCGATGTGAAGCGATCGTCAGCAATGCGAGACATCGACTGACGCTGTAGATACGGCAAAATTAGAAGTTACTTGAAAGCTGTCAGCACTTTTGGATGGCAAATTTGTTTATCATGCGCATTATTATGCTATAAGAAAAGGTATCAGGGCAGGAGTGCTGTCCTGAACCTGCAACAGCATCTGCCGGATTCAGGGGTTTGCAGAATGATTGAAAATACATTCTGTCACATCAATGGCGTGGGCAAAAAAACCGAGGCCCGGCTGTGGTGTGCCGGTATCTGCGCATGGGGTGATGTGTCTGCAGCCCAAGACCTGCCTGTCGGGCCGTCAGCAGCCGCATGGATCCGAAGTGAACTGGCGGCCTCTGAAAAATCCCTGCAGGAGGGCCGGGTAGGTTATTTCTCCCGCCGCCTGCCCCCGGATCAGCAGTGGCGCCTGTTCGGGACTTTCCGCACCAGAACCGCTTATCTTGATATTGAAACCACCGGCCTGTGCAGGAATTCCAACCGGATTACCACCATTGCCCTTTATGACGGCACCCATATCCGCTGCTATGTAAATGGGCAAAACCTGCACGACTTTCCCGGCGATATTTCCCGTTATGATCTGCTGGTGACCTATAACGGCAAAAGCTTTGACATCCCCTTTATCGAACGCTTTTTCAATATCCGCCTGCCCCAGGCCCATATCGACCTGCGGCATCTGCTTGCCGGGCTTGGGTTTAAGGGCGGGCTCAAGGGGTGTGAGAAGCAGATGGGCATTGACCGCAAGGAACTCGAGGGCATCGACGGATATCTGGCGGTGCTGTTGTGGCGGGAATATGAGAAAACCGGCAGTTTTTCTGCGCTTGAAACCCTTATGGCCTATAATGCCGAAGATACGGTGAACCTGGAGTATCTGATGCACACAGCCTACAATCTCAAGATCAACCAGACGCCCTTTGCCCGGACCATGGCCCTTGTCCGGCCGGATCGGCCCAGGATTCCGTTTGAAGCGCATTCAGGGCTTGTGCACAGGATTATGGAAAAATCGCTTGCCCATGGGGCACATCCAGGGAGGAGAGCTGATGAGCCGGGGGCCTGAAAATAAAAAAGAACGCCGGGTCATCCGGCCCGGTTCGGATTTTCGCGGATTCGGGCCTGACAGTCAGAAAGATGATGAATCCGGCCGACTGCTGGAAGCCATTTTTGCCAATACGCATTTCATGGTGGCATACATGGATACAAACTTTTGTTTTATCCGTGTTAACCAGGCCTATGCAAAAGCCGACGGCAAATGGCCGGATTACTATAAGGGCAGAAACCATTTTGACCTGTATCCAAACGAGGAAAACCGGGCGATTTTCCAAAAGGTGGTGGATTCCGGGCAGCCCTATTACGCCCTTGAAAAGCCGTTTGAATATTGCCAAAATCCGGAGCGGGACGTGAGTTACTGGGACTGGAGTCTCAATCCGGTAAAGGCGGCAGATGGGCGGGTAACGGGCCTGATACTGGCCCTGGTCAATGTCACCCGGCGCAAACTTGCACAAAAGGCCGCCCTGGAGGCGGAAAAACGCTTCCGGATCATGACCGAGGCCATTGATGACGTGTTCTGGATGGCCCTTCCGGGGTTGAAACGCATTCTTTACGTCAGCCCGTCATATGAAAAAATGTGGGGCCGGAGCTGTCAGAGTGTGTATGAATCGCCCATGTCATTTGTGGAAAGCATTGACTATCGGGACCGCCCACGGGTCCGGAAGCGAATCAAGCATTACAGCGGCGGAACATGGGATGAGGAGTACCGGGTGGTGAGGCCCGACGGATCCATCTGCTGGGTCCGGGACCGGGGGTATCCGGTCTGTGATGAAAACGGGGGGCTTCAGATGATTGTGGGCGTGTGCACAGACATTTCCGGTCTCAAGTCCGCCCAGCGCGCCCTGCAAACCTCCGAAGGCCGGATCCGTCTGCTTTCCTCCCAGTTAATGGAGGCTCAGGAAAAGGAGCGCAAATACGTTGCCCGGGAGCTCCACGACAGTCTGGGCTCCGGACTGGCAGGAATCAAGATCCAGATCGAAAATGCCCTGGCAGCGGCCCGGTCTTCGAAAACAGGGGTGGCGCCATCTGTATTGGAAGGTCTGGCGGCCAACGCTGGTGACTTGCTGGCCGAGTGCCGGCGGATCACGAAGGGCCTGCGGCCGCCCATGCTCGACGATCTCGGTCTCCTGCCCACTATTGATTGGTACTGCCGGCAGTTTAACACCGTGTTTCCCCATATCCGGGTGGAAAAAATTCTCATGATCGATGAACAGGATATTGAGGAATCTTTAAAAATTGTGATTTACAGGATGGTCCAGGAGGCCATGAACAATGCGGCAAGGCATGGCAATGCCGGCAGCATCCAGCTTTCATTGATCAAAAACGGCCAGTGCATGCTGTTGACAGTGGCCGACAATGGAATCGGTTTTTCAGCAGAAAAACAGGCCCGGGCTGACGCCGGCTACGGTTTGCTGGGGATGAAGGAGCGGGTGGAGCTAAGCGGCGGCACCTTCCGGGTGGAGTCCCGGCCCGGCCGTGGCGTCTGGATCAAAGCGGGATGGCAGTGCGCCGATCAACAGGAATAAGGAAGATCGGACCCAATGAATACAACAAAATCAAAAAAATCCGGGGAAGAAGGCCGGGATAGGGCCATGGGAAACGGGATCTGGATGGCCAATGATCTGGATCGTCTCCTGGAGACGATCCTGGAGTCAGGGGCCCGGATGATGCGCGCCAGGGCGAGCTCGCTTCTGTTTCTGGACAGGAAAACCGGCCGGCTCAACTTCCAGGTGGCCACCGGCGCCAAAAAAGAGGAGATCAAGCAGTTCTCCATCCGGCTTGGAGAGGGCATTGCCGGGCATGTGGCCAGCACCGGGGAGCCGCTGCTCATCGCTGATGTCAGCCGGGACCGGCGTTGGTATCGGCACATAAGCGACCAGATCGGGTTCAAGACCCGCTCCATTGCCTGCGTGCCTTTAAAGGTTGGCAGCAGGGTCATTGGCGTGGTGGAATTTATCAACAAGGGTGAAAACGGAAAATTCCAGGAAAGCGATCTGGAGCTGATCAATGTGTTTGCCGAGCTGGCCGCCATTGCTATTGAAAATGCCCGCAAATTCAAGCTTGTGGAACTGGAAAACCAGGACCTGAAACAGGACCTGCACCTGACCCATGAAATCGTGGGCAAAAGCGACGCCATCCGGCAGGTGGTTTCCGAGGCCCGGCAGGTGGCCGATTCCATGGCCAGCACACTGGTTCTGGGGGAAAGCGGCACAGGAAAGGAACTGCTGGCCCGCCTGATTCACCAGGCCAGCCCCCGCAAGGACCGGCCCCTGGTGGCGCTCAATTGCGCCGCCCTGCCCGAAACTTTGCTCGAATCCGAGTTGTTCGGACATGAAAAAGGGGCATTTACCGGGGCTACGGGGACCAAGATCGGAAAATTCGAACTGGCAGACGAGGGGACCATTTTTCTCGACGAAATTGCTGAAATGAGCCCGTCCATGCAGGCAAAGCTTTTGCGGGTGCTCCAGGACGGAATTTTCTACCGGCTGGGCGGCAATACCCCCATTGCCGTGGATATTCGGGTTATCGCCGCCACCAACCGGCAGATAACCAAGGAAGTGGAATCCGGAAAATTCCGGGAGGATCTGTATTACCGGCTCAATGTTGTGGAACTCCACATGCCGCCTCTGCGGGAGCGCAAAAGCGATATTCCGCTTCTGGCGGCCCATTTTGTGGAGTGGTTCCGCAAAGAAAAGGGGTACTTGCATCTGGAGATCTCAGATGCGGCAATGGAGAAGATGACCGCCTATGACTGGCCCGGAAACGTGCGTGAGCTGCAAAATGCCCTGGAGCGGGCCGTGGTCATGGGCGGGGGCGGTAAGATTGAGCCGGAGGACCTGCCCATGTTTGCATCCCGGGGCCCCGCGGCAGAGGGCATCGACGTGGGAATGACCCTTGAGGATGCAATCCATGCGTTTAAAAAGAAATTTATCCGCATGAACCTGGAAAAAACCGGCGGTAACCAGACCCGGGCTGCCAAAACCATGGGGATTCAGCGAACCTATTTGTCCCGGCTGATTTCCAGGTATGGCATGAAAAAAGATCGGAAGGACCGCTGATCACAGTCGGGATGATTTGGCCGGGGCTTTTGGAGAAAATGAAAAAAGGACGGGGCATGGCATGCCCCGTCCTTTTTTGCGATGGTCCTTATTCATTACAACAGGCCTGCCGGGTTTTTATTCTCCGGTGGCTGCACCGTGAAGCTTGACTTCGACCTTGTCGGTAAGGCCCTGGTAATAATTGCGCAGGATGTCCAGGACTTCTTCGCGGCCGAAGTGATCCGGCAGTTGGCCGCCTTCGGAAAGCATCTTGCGAAGCATGGTGCCGGACAGCAGCACGCGGTCTTCCTTGGTGTGCGGGCAGGTTTTCAGTGATGCCATTCCGTCGCACTTGTGACAATAGAAGGTCCAGTCAATATTTAAGGGCTTGCATAGCAAGGCCTTGCCTTCTTCTGCCGGGGCCGGGATCTTATTGAATATGGTCTGGGCTTCAAACATGCCGTAAAAGTCGCCCACGCCGGCATGGTCACGGCCGATGATCATGTGGGAGCAGCCGTGGTTCTGGCGGAACGTGGCATGGAGAAGGGCTTCCCTGGGGCCTGCATAGCGCATATCCAGGGGATAGCCGCCCTGCACAACCTTGTCGGGCACAAAGTAATTGTTCACCAGCACGTCAATGCATTTGACCCGGACTTCTGCAGGGATGTCGCCGGGCTTGAGGTTGCCTACCAGAGAGTGGATAAAGCAGCCGTCGCTGACCTCAATGGCGATCTTGGCCAGGTATTCGTGGGAGCGGTGCATGGGATTGCGCAGCTGCAGGGCGGCAACCTTCTGCCATCCACGTTCCTCGAAAATCTTGCGGGATTCTGACGGGCGCATGTAAATGCCCTTGTACTTGGTGGGAAATTCGGCTTCAGAAAGAACCTTTACCGGGCCGGCCAGGTTAAAGGATTTCTGGTTCATGACCATCTGAACGCCCGGGTGCTCATCCTGTGCAATCTTCCAGAATTCTTCGGGTGTGGGGGTGCCTTCGCCCATGAAAACCTTTTCGCATTCATAGCGCTTGTTTTCCTCGGTCATCTCAAATTTTTCGGTGACCTTCATGGTGGCCATGGCTTCGTTGGTTTCCGGATCATACAGGGCGATCTCGTCGCCTTCGCTGATGGCGCCGGCCTCTTCCTGGCTTGCCGACAGGGTCACGGGAACGGGCCAGAATGTGCCGTCTGACAGCTGGTAGCCGTCGCAGACACTTTTCCAGTCAGCCTTGTTCATAAAGCCGTCCAGGGGTGAGAAACCGCCGGTGCCGATCATGATCAGGTCACCGCGCTCCCGGGGAGAAAGGGAAACCTTTTTCAGCCCTTCGGCTTTTTTCTTTTCCGCTTCCAGTTCCGCGCCTTCCAGCAGGCAAATGGTAAGGCCCTTGCCGCCATGCGGGGGAATAAGATTCGACATGTCAACCTCTCCTTTCAAATGATGTTGGTCATTTCACAAAACCCGAAAACAAATCTTTACCGGGCATGTCTCCTTCAATACACCTCCTGATGTAAAGAATTTTATCTAATAAGAACAGCCGGATTTGTCAAGGCAAATCAAGGCATTTGCCGGGCGCGCTCAGCAATAAAGAACTTATTGGAACCATTTGTGATTTTCCAGAAACAAAAGGCTGTGCAGCAGGTCTTCCCGACGGTGGGGTTCCAGGGTGATAACAGGCCCGGGGCCGGCGGTTTTCAGCCACTCGTGCAAAGGTGTGAAATCAATGACGCCCCGGCCCATTCCCAGGTGGTCATCGGTTTTTCCGCAATTGTCGTGCAGATGGAGCTGGCGGATACGGGGACCGAGTCTTTTGAGCCACGCTGAGAGGGAAAATGATCCAAATACGGTCAGGTGCCCCACGTCCAGACAGAAACCGGTTGTCTCTGGATCGGTTTTTTCAAACAAATCCGCCAGGTCTTTTGGGTCGGGTTCGTAGACGTTTTCCAGCACCAGGCGGATGCCTTTCTCCCAAAGGGCGCGGCCGTGGCTGTTCCATGTGTCAGCCGCCCGTTTGTACCACTCCTTCCGGATAAAACTGTAGCGGGCCGGGTCATAGCCGGCATGACAGACCATGGTTTCAGGACCCAGGGCCTCTGCGGCAGTCCGGGCCTGTGTCAGCCGCTTGTGGGTAACAGACCGGATTTCGGGATCCGGCGATCCCGGTGACAGGTCAAGAAACGGTCCGTGCACGGTAATGCGGCATCCGGCGTCGGCAAACCAACGGCCGGCCCGGGAAAAATCATCGGCCGCAAACCGGTCCAGGGATTCGGCATCCAGACCGATTTCCGGCTGGATCCGGTTTTCGGTGAAAATTTCCAGCCAGTTTTGCTGCGGGTCCATGAGCCAGGTAAACGGAATGTTGACCTGGACCTTTTCAAGGATGCGGGTTTTTGCGGAATCAAACATTTCTTCCATAAAATTTTCCTTGTCTGCCGTCCCAGGTGGCTATTGGCTGAAATATAGCATATGCTGCAATTGACATGAAGGCCATGAATAAAAAAGGTCCCGCCCCTGCCTTTTCCAAACATCCAGGCGCTGCCATCGGAATTTTACTTAGTGCCTGAACGAAAACCGTCTTTTTCGCCAATCTCTGCGTCCGGCTCAAATTTTAATCCTCAAAATACGTCGAGTATTCCTGCGGTTAAAATTTTCG